>NZ_VDHF01000006.1:0-7982 GCF_006228025.1 Testudinibacter crocodili | reverse complement strand
AACTTTTGCCTTGTATTGGCGAAAAATAGTCTATAGCTCAAATTCTAAACAAAAATCAACAGACCCTAAAAAATCAGGATTAATTTCAGCAAGGATTTGCTATGCTATAGCAAGGTGAATTCTTAATAAGAATTGAGGTTTTGTAAATGCCGATTCAACAAAAACTGGTTAACGTTCGTGGCGAACGGATTGCCGTGGTGGCAGGTTTGCGCACGCCTTTTGTGCGGCGAAATTCCGAGTTTAAAGAGTGTTATGCAACCGACTTGGGTATCATGGTGACCAACGAGCTGCTAAATCGTTTGCCGCTAGCGCGTGAAGTGGTTGAAAAATTTATTTTTGGGCAGGTGATTCAGCAGCCGGACGTGCCAAATTTGGCGCGTGAAATTGCTTTGACGCTCTCAATGCCGCATGCTCAGGCTTACACATTGAGCAATTCTTGCATCACCGGTTTGCAAGCGGTGGCAAATGTGTGTAACGGGATTATCAGTGGCTCGATCTCTTGTGGCTTGGCTGGTGGGGCAGATTCGATCTCGAATGCGCCAATCAGCTTAAAACCAAAAGTCAGTCGCACCCTGCGTGATATTTTGCGTACTTCAAGTTATTCAAAAAAACTCAATTTATTCAAACGCCTCTCTTGGGACGATGTAAAGTTGCAGCAAGTCAATTTGCGTGACGCTTTGACCAGCTATTCATTGGGTGATATTTCCGAACAAATGGCACAAAACTTCGGTTTGAGCCGTGAACAACTGGATCAGTATACCGCACTTTCACATCAGCGAGCGGAACAAGCGTGGCAGCAAGGGGTGATGAGTGAACAGGTGATGCTTTCCCACCCAGCACCTTATAAACACTATGTTACGCGCGATAATATGATCAGCACACAAGCTAGCGCTGATTATTATCAGCGTTTTAAACCGTTGCAGTCGGGACGGCATAAAACTGTCACGGCATGGAGCGTTTCCGAACCGGCAGATGGTGCTGCAGCGGTGTTGTTAATGCGCGAAGAACTGGTGGAACAATACGGTTTACAGCCGCTGGGCTATATTCGAAGCTTTGCGTTGACCGGCAATGACGTGTGGAACAATATGTTGCTGGGGGCAACGGCGGCATCCGCAAAAGCGTTGGCATGGGCACACATGGAACTGGGCGATATTGACCTGATTGAAATGCATGAATCTTCGGCGGCGCAGGTGTTGGCGAATTTGAAACTGTTTGAGTCGCAGCAGTTTGCTCAAAGCCATTTACAGCGCGATCAGGCGCTTGGTAGCATAGATATGGATAAATTTAATATCAATGGTGGTTCGTTGGCATATGGTTCGCCACGAGCGATTACTAGTTTGCGAGTGTTGATTCAAGCATTGCACCAGTTGCAGCGTCAAGGAGGCGAAACCGCACTGATTGCTTCCGGTGGTTTGGGTGGGCTGGGTGCAGCGATGGTGTTGGAAAGAGAATAGGCTTGGAACAGTGAATCTGAAAAGGGACAGGTAAAGTATAAAAATGCAAACCGATTATCAAATTGTAGCAAAAGCCGAGTATCAGAATGATGCACATGCCGATCTGTTTCGTCTGAGTTTTTATCAGGACAATATTGCTGTTATCGCATTCAATATCAGTGCTAAAAAACAAAATTGGTTAGACGAGTGTTTTATTGAGCATTTACAGGCATTGCTCGATCAATTGCCGGCTTGGCAGTTGCGCGGTGTGATTTTTGTTTCAAGCAAAGAAAATAGCTTTGTACAAGGTTTTTCGTTATCCCCACTGGAACAGAAAAGTGATGCGGAATTGTATCAATTTAGCCAGCAGTGTCAGTATTTGATCCAAAAAATTAAGGCACTGACTGTACCGACAATTTGTGCGGTACAAGGCAGTTGTTTCGGTCTTGGATTGGAGCTGGCGTTGGCATGCGATTACCGCTTGGCAACGGACGATATTGAAACCAGTTTTGCGATGCCGCAAGTGAAATCAGGGATTTTACCGTTTGCTGGCGGTTGTGTACTGTTAACGGCGCAAATTGGCTTGAAACCAGGATTATTGATGTTGCTTTCCGGCAATAAAATCAGCGTAAACCACGCATTAGAGAAAGGGCTGATTGATGAAGTCGTACCAAAAGCCATTCTATTTCAGGTTGCGGTCAGCCACATTAATAACCAGATGTCGTCTACGTTGCAGAACGTGAAAAAAGGCTATCACCGTTTACGTTTTAAAGCGGAAAATATTGCTTGGCTGCGGCGTTATTTGATTGAGCAGGTCGAGCAACAAGTTTGGTTGAAAGCGTTTGATAATTATCCGGCAACCAAAGCGATTATTCAGTTGTTTAAACAGCGGCAAGAAGCATTGCCAAGTGCGGAAAGCGATTGTTTTGTGAAATTATTTGGCAATAAAACCTCAGCAGTATTGCGACGAATGGAGCAAACTAACCGAGAAATGCGCCACCAATACCACGATTTGCAAAGCGACGACAAAATTAAAAAAGTTGCGGTGTTGGGCAGCGGTTTTATGGGCGCAGGGATTGCGTATATCACTGCTGCTCGCGCCGGTTTGCCAGTGCGAATTAAAGATATTAACCCGGACGGGGTGCAAAAGGCGCTGCGTCTCAGTTATTTGCTGTTGCAAAAAGAGGTGGATCGCGGTCATCTGCCTTATGGAAAATTGCTGCAAAAAATTTATTTGATCAGTGGCGGCGAGCGTTTTATCGGCAAACAGACGGCGGATATTGTGATCGAGTCAGTGTATGAAGATCTGCAATTGAAACAAAATCTGATTGAAGAAAGTGAAAGTTACTACGATAAGAACACCATCTTTGCCAGTAATACCCTCACGCTGTCGATTGCAGAGATTGCTGCCAAAGCGCAGCGTCCGCAAAATGTCATTGGTGTACACTATTTTACACCGGTCAGCCAGCGTCGTATGGTGGAAATTGTACCGCACTTTTTACAGCGAAACGTGCAAGGAAAGTTATCGCCACAAGGTACCTCACAACAAACGATTGCCAAAGCGATCAGCTTGGTGATCGAGCAAGGGCAAATTCCGTTGTTGGTCAAAGACTCACCGGGATTTTTTATTAATCGAGTGCTGATTCCGTATCTATTAGAAGCCTATTATTGCGTTTTGGACGGTGAAGCCGTTGGCACCATTGACCGTGCGTTGTTGGAGTTTGGTTTTCAAGTCGGTCCATTGGCGATGATTGATGAAATGGGACTGGATATTTTGGTGAAAGCGTTGCCGACGTTGGAACGTCGCTTTGGTATCCGCTTTGCCTTACCGCATAAAGTCGATCAATTATTGTTAAATGAGCGCAAAGGGCGCAAAAATCGGCGTGGTTTTTATTTGTACCATTCTCGTAGTGGCAATCGTACCCAAGTGGATAAAAGCATCTATCAAGTGCTGGACATCACGGTAGAAAACAATTTAGAACCGGAGCAAATTGTGCGCCGCTGTATTTTGATGATGCTGAATGAAGCGGCTTATTGTTTGCAAGAGCAAATTATCAGCAACCAAAATGAAGGTAATGTAGCTTCAGTTTTAGGCATGTTTTTCCCGGAATTCAGAGGCGGAATTTATGCCTATATGCGTGATGTTGGTGCTGCGACGATTGTGGCAGAGCTGGAACTGATGATGGCACAACACGGCGAGCGTTTCCGTCCTTGCCCGTGGTTGGTGCAGCAAGCCGTAGAGGAGCTTACAGCACAATCAACGACAGAGCCAACCGCACGTTGATGAATATCACTGAGGAATAAATATGGTTGGTGCCGGGCGTTGGGACAGCTATGCTAAATTTTATAATCTGGTATTGAAAACGGTAGCATCACAGCGACAGCAACTGTTTCAGCGTTTAGCACTGGCTGAACCGTTAGAGGTTTACATCGCTGGGTGTGGCAGTGGCTTGGATCTGCCTTATTTGCCGGCGCAAAGTGCGGTGCTAGGGGTGGATTTTTCAGCAGAAATGCTGAGACAAAGTGCACAGTTACAGCAGCAACTACAAGCAGCAGGACATCCGTTGGCACTCACGTTGCAACAAGGTCGTGCTGAATTGTCAGGCTTGGCAGACAACAGTGTTGATCTGGTGCTGCTACATTTAATTTTAGCGGTGACTGATCAGCCACAGGCGTTGTTGCAAGAGGCAGTCAGAGTATTGAAGCCGGGCGGCGTTATTTCGATTTGGGATAAATTTGCGCCTCAGCAAATTAGTGGGCTACGTCGTGCAGCGGATTACTTCAGTCGAAAATTGGGTACAACCTTACTGTTGCGGATTGATGACTTGCTACAACCGCATCGATTGGTGATAATGCAGCGACACAGTATGTTATGTGGGCAAATGCAGCATTTAATAATGACAACACACCCGACAACACACAACAAAGAGAGAGGATAAGACGAGATGAATTCGGTAGCAATCGTGGGATTGGGCTGGCTGGGATTTCCTTTGGCAAAACATTTGCAACGGATCGGCTGGAACGTGAAAGGCAGCAAACGCACCCACGAAGGCACAGAAAGCATACGCTTGAACGGGCTGGAAGCCTATTGCGTACAGCTGACGCCGGAAATTGATGCCGATCCCGATGATCTGAACGAGCTGCTTTCGGTAGATTCATTGATTATTAATATTCCGCCGAGCCAATATTTTTTTGATACTCGCAGTTATGTCGAGGGTATCAAGAATCTGGTCAACGAAGCCCTGCTGCACGGGGTACAGCATTTGCTGTTTATCAGCTCGACTTCGGTTTTTCCACAAAAAGATGGTGAATATCATGAGGAAAGTGCGGTTGAACCGGAATCTGATGTCGGACATGCGCTGTATGAGATTGAAAACTGGCTGTTGGCGTTAAACGGTGTTGATTGTGATATTTTGCGTCTTGCCGGACTGATCGGGATCGATCGCCATCCGGTCAGTCATTTGGCAGGCAGACAAGCGATCAAAGGCGGCAACCAAGCGGTCAATCTGGTGCATCAGACCGACTGCATTTTGGCGATGCAGCTATTGCTAGAAACCAGAGGATATAAACGCTTGTATCATCTGAGTGCGCCACAGCACCCGAAACGTGCGGATTATTATAAGAAAATGGCGCAGTTGTTGGCGTTGGACGAACCGCACTTTGTGACTGACGAAGCGGATTTGCAGCGTATTGTACATGGCAATAAAATCGTACAAGAATTGGATTTCGACTATGCGTATCCTGACCCGTACCAAATGCTGCCGCAAGCAGAACAATACTTTCATCAAGACTAACATTACATTAAGGCTAACATTACATTTTTATGAAAATCAGCCATCAAAACCGCACTTTGGATTTATCGCTTCCTAAAATTATGGGAATTCTGAATTTCACCCCCGATTCATTTTCCGACAGCGGTCAGTTTTACCAACTGGACAAAGCGCTTTACCACGTCGAGCAAATGTTGGCAGATGGTGCGGATATTATTGATATCGGTGGAGAATCCACCCGTCCGATGGCGGCGGAAGTTTCTTTAGCGCAGGAGTTGCAACGGGTTGTGCCGCTGGTGGAAGCGGTCAGACAACGTTTTGACTGCTGGATTTCAGTGGATACCTCCAAAGCGCTTGTGATGCACGAAGCCGCAAAAGTTGGTATGGATATGATCAACGATATTCGGGCATTGCAGCAAGAAAATGCGCTGCAAACTGCGGTTGAGCTGGATTTACCAGTGTGTATCATGCATATGCAGGGGCAACCACGCACTATGCAAGCAGCACCACACTATCAGAATGTGGTGGCAGAAGTAGCAGATTTTTTGCGCCAACGTGCTGAGCAGTGCATTGCTGCGGGTATCAAAAAAGCACATATCATTGTGGATCCCGGCTTTGGATTTGGCAAATCATTGCAGCATAATTATCAATTATTACAACAGTTAAAGGTTTTTAGTGAACTGGGCTATCCGGTATTGGCAGGTGTTTCACGCAAAAGTATGATCGGGCAATTGCTGGATAAACCAGTGGAACAGCGAATGGTTGGCAGCGTGGCAGCAACATTGCTGGCGGCAATCAACGGAGCGTCGATTTTGCGGTTACATGATGTTGCCGCAATGGCAGATGCGCTAAAAGTCTGGCAGGCGATGCAACAAGCGTAACGTATTATTTAACAGAACAACAAAAGGAATTTCATTATGGCAGAACGTAAATATTTCGGTACTGACGGCGTCCGTGGCAAAGTCGGTACATTTCCCATCACCCCTGAATTCGCGTTAAAACTCGGTTGGGCGGCTGGTAAAGTGTTGGCAACGCAGGGCAGTCGCAAAGTGTTAATCGGCAAAGATACCCGGATTTCAGGCTACATGTTGGAATCGGCACTTGAAGCCGGGCTGGCTGCTGCTGGTTTGTCGGCAGCATTTATTGGCCCGATGCCGACCCCGGCGGTGGCGTATCTGACCCGCACTTTCCGTGCTGAAGCCGGTATCGTGATTTCTGCCTCGCATAACCCATATTGGGATAACGGCATTAAATTCTTCTCCAACAAAGGCACAAAGTTGCCGGACGATGTAGAACAGGCGATTGAAGCCATGTTGGAACAGCCGATGGATTGTGTTGAATCAGCGGAACTGGGGCGCGCCAGTCGGATCAGCGATGCGGCTGGGCGCTATATTGAGTTTTGCAAAAGCACTTTCCCGGCGGCGCTCAGTCTAGAAAATTACAAAATTGTGGTCGATTGTGCCAATGGCGCTACCTATCATATTGCGCCAAATGTGCTGCGCGAACTCGGAGCAGAAGTGATCGAGATCGGCACCAAACCAAACGGGCTGAATATCAATGAAAAGTGCGGTGCTACCGATATTCATGCGCTGCGTGAAATTGTGTTGCAGTCGAAAGCCGATGTCGGTTTGGCGTATGACGGCGACGGTGACCGCTTGATTATGATTGATCATCTGGGCAATGCTGTTGACGGTGATCAAATTCTGTTTATTATTGCCCGTGAAGCATTGCGTGCCGGCAAATTATCGGGCGGAGTGGTCGGCACGTTGATGAGTAACATGGCGTTGGAAGTGGCGTTGAAACAGCTTTCGATTCCGTTTGTGCGTGCCAATGTCGGTGACCGTTATGTGTTGGAAAAAATGGAAGAGCACGGCTGGAAATTCGGTGGTGAAAATTCAGGGCATATCATTATCTTAGACAAAAACAGCACTGGCGACGGCATTATCGCTTCATTAGAAGTACTGGCAGCGATGGTGCAACAAAGAATGTCGCTGAATGAATTGGCAAGTGCGGTCAAATTGTTCCCGCAGGTGTTGATTAATGTGCGTTTCAGCGGCGGTGCCAATCCGCTGGAACATGACAGTGTGAAGGCAATTGCGGCACAAGTGGAGAAAGAATTAGACGGAAACGGAAGAATTTTATTAAGAAAGTCAGGAACCGAGCCGCTGATTCGTGTTATGGTTGAATGTGCTGACGCTGAGTTGGCGCAGCAATCGGCAGAACGTATTGCCGAAGCAGTGAAACGCATATAATCATTTTTCTAACGCTTGTTCCATTTGGGGAATTGGCGATATTTTGTGGGAGATTTAAAATGACATTATCTAAAAAATGGCAAGCAGTGGTCGGAAGTGCGGTATTGGCGCTGGCAACCATGACCAGCGTATCGGCAGTGGCAAATTTGCAAGGGGATATGCAAACCATGGGTAAAAGTGTTTCTGCCGCGTTGAAAACCGACAGCAGCCAAGAGTTTATCCAATCGTTGCAAACCTTCAGTCAAACCGTCGAAAATGCTAAACAGCAGGCGCTGCCTTATAGTTTGCATGACAAAGCCCCTGACAGTGCAGAAGTTAATGACTATAAGCAAGGCTTGCAAACCTTGATTAATCAAGCTGACGTAGCGATTAAAACCGCAGAAAGTGGCGATTTGGCACAAGCGAAACAGCAAGCGGAAAAGTTGCTTGAAATTCGTAACGAGTACCATAAAAAGTATAAATAATCACGGTTGATTATAGGGTCTGTTGATCTTTGTTTATATTTTAAAGGCATAGTAGACAAAATG
>NZ_VDHF01000059.1:0-33687 GCF_006228025.1 Testudinibacter crocodili | reverse complement strand
TCTGAATACCGGCTTTGAATCCGTATTTATGGTAAGTGTGGCTACTGCAAAAAAGGCACTTTTTTTAGTCATTTTTATAAAACTCACTCAAAGCTTTATAATGTAAGGCTTCAAGCGAGTTTTGACCAACCTTTTTGTCTACTATGCCTAATTTTATCCGACAGCGACCTACGGTCGCAATCGGTTAAGCATTGATGAGAGGCTTTGCCTCTCTAAAGCAGCCGCAAAGCGGCTGATCTATGCGTAACCTAGTACGGCTTTGCCGTGCTAGGCTAAAAGGATTAGTTTTAGCTCAAATAATATACTCAAAACATCAACAGACCCTAGGGTCTGTTGATGTTTATTTATCTAATCCACCCAATAAGATATATTTGATCTCTAAATAATCTTCAATCCCGTATTTTGAACCTTCACGCCCCAAACCTGATTGTTTCACGCCGCCGAATGGGGCGGCTTCGTTGGATAAAATGCCGCTGTTAACGCCGACCATGCCGTATTCCAGATTTTCAGCAACCCGCATGATCCGTCCAATATCGCGGCTATAGAAATAAGACGCTAAGCCGAATTCAGTGGCGTTGGCAGCTGCTATCACCTCATCTTCCGTTTCAAATTTGAAAATTGGCGCCAACGGACCAAAGGTTTCTTCGATTGCCACTTGCATATTGGCGGTGACATCACGTACAATCGTCGGTTGATAGAACAAACCGCCCTGCTGCGCCAAAGCGCCGCCACAGACAATTTGTGCGCCTTTGCTCAACGCATCGGCAAGATGTTGTTCCACTTTGGCTACCGCACTTTGATCGATTAACGGTCCAAACGTAACACCCTGTTCTAAACCGTTACCGATTTTTAAGCTGGCTACCGCACTTTTAAAGCGTTCGATAAAAGCCTCATACACCGCACTTTGTACATAAATTCGATTAGCACAGACGCAGGTCTGCCCGGCGTTGCGGAATTTGCAGGCCATCGCCCCCTCCACCGCCGCATCCAAATCGGCATCGTCAAACACAATAAACGGCGCATTGCCGCCCAACTCCAACGACACTTTTTTAATGGTTGAGGCACATTGCTGCATCAGCAAGCGCCCGACTTGGGTAGAGCCGGTAAAGCTGAATTTTTTCACCCGCTCGTCTTCGGTCAGCACTTTACCTATTTTTGTCGCGCTACCGGTAATCACATTGAATACCCCGGCAGGAATCCCTGCCCGTTCGGCTAATTCCGCCAATGCCAAGGCGGATAATGGCGTTTGCGAAGCAGGACGAATCACAAAACTACAGCCTGCCGCCAATGCCGGCGCTGCTTTGCGTGTGATCATCGCATTCGGGAAATTCCACGGCGTAATTGCAGCACAAACTCCGATCGCTTGCTTGGTGACTAAAATTCGTTTATCTGCACTTGGTGCCGGGATGGTATCGCCGTAAATCCGTTTAGCTTCCTCGGCATACCATTCGATGTAAGAGGCGCCGTAGAGGATTTCGCCTTCCGCTTCTGCCAGTGGTTTGCCTTGTTCGAGTGTCAAAATCGTCGCTAAATCTTGTTTATGCTGCACAATCAACTCGAACCAGTTACGCAAGAGTTGACTGCGCTGCTTAGCACTTTGCTGCTGCCAAGCTTTCTGTGCCTGATATGCCACCGCCACAGCTTGCAGTGCTTCTTGCTCCGCCATTTGCGGGATCGCAGCAATGATCTCGCCGGTCGCCGGATTCAGTACCGCAATTGTTTCACCGTTTAAGGCTTGGCGCCACTCGCCATTGATATAGCACTCGGTTTTGAATAATTGAGGATCCGTTAATTGAAACATCGCTTGCTCCTTAATTCGAGTTGATTAATCTTGATACCGCACTTTGCCACTTTGTTGATCAAGTTGTGCCAACCAATCGAGTTTCTGTTTGATTTTGGATTCCATACCACGTTCGCTCGGGAAATAGTAGCGGCTGCGTTTCAGTTCCGGCGGGAAGTAGTTTTCACCGGCGGCGTAGGCGTTTTCTTCGTGGTGAGCATAGCGGTATTCATCGCCATAACCCAGCGATTTCATCAATTTGGTTGGTGCATTACGCAAGTGCGGTGGCACGTCGTAGTCAGGAAATTGGGTTGCTTGTTGTTTGGCGGTGTTGAACGCTTGATACACTGCGTTGCTTTTCGGTGCCACCGCCAGATAGACAATCGCTTGTGCAATCGCACGTTCGCCTTCGGCAGCGCCGACACGAGTGAAGCAATCCCAAGCGCTGAGTGCAACCTGCATCGCACGTGGATCAGCATTACCGATGTCTTCCGAAGCAATCGCCAATAAGCGCCGCGCTACATACAGCGGATCACCACCAGCGGTGATAATGCGAGCATACCAATACAGTGCCGCATCCGGCGCAGAGCCACGAATCGATTTATGCACCGCCGAAATCAAATCGTAATAACGATCACCTTGCTTATCAAAACGCGCTTGCCGCTCCCCCAGCACTTCGACCAACAGCGCTTGGGTCAGCTGTTTCTTGCCATCGATCTCATCTGCCATATCCACCATTAATTCGAGACAATTCAGGGCTAAACGGGCATCGCCATTGACATATTCGGCTAATATCGCCAACAAATTCTCTTCCACTTGCAGACTTTCTTCCCCCAGACCGCACTTGCTATCACTGAGGGCATGTTGCAACACTTGTTGAATTTCGGTTTGGCTCAGCGCTTTGAGCAAATACACTCTGGCACGAGACAGCAAAGCGCTGTTCAATTCAAACGAAGGATTTTCGGTGGTGGCGCCGACAAAAATAATCGTACCATCCTCAATATGCGGTAGAAATGCGTCTTGCTGGCTTTTGTTAAAACGGTGGACTTCATCGACAAATAAAATAGTACGACGGTCGGCTTGTTTGTTCTGTCTGGCCCGTTCAATCGCTTCACGGATCTCTTTCACCCCGCCGGTGACCGCCGAAATCCGTTCCACTTCGGCGTTGATCCGCTGTGCCAGAATTTCTGACAACGTGGTTTTGCCGGTGCCAGGTGGTCCCCATAAAATCATCGAATGAATATGCCCAGCATCTATCGCTTTACGTAGCGGCTTGCCCGCTGCCAGCAAATGCGACTGTCCGAAATAGTTGTCCAATGTAGTCGGGCGCATTCTTGCTGCCAGCGGGCGGAAATCACTTTCGGCAAAATCAAACGAGAGATTATTCACACTATTTTTCCCCGTTAACTTAACGCTGGCTTAACGCTGATCATCCAGTTCTACCCCTTTCGGCACGCTAAACTGAAACAGTTTATTGTCCAGCGTCACATTATTCATATTGCGCAGCATATACAAATTTGCTTGTCCGTCTTGCTCGACAGTGCTGAAATTACGCAACAAACCGTTGCTGTCGATCCGCACTTCAAAACGCTTGATCGCACTGTCTTTGGCTTTTGGCGCCAGGGTGAAGGTGTCATCTTTTTGTGTGACCGTATAGTTGTTCCACTGCTTCGGATCATTGTTGGTCAACAAAATAAATGGGGTGTTGTCAATCGCCTCTGACACCTTGCGTGCCGTGACTTGCTGTACAAACGGATCGTAATACCACAGGGTTTTACCGTCGGCGATAATCTGCGTTTCTTGCGGCTTTTTGCTGTCCAGACGGAACAGATTCGGACGTTTCACCTGAAATTTACCGCTGCCTTCCTGCACCAACTTACCGTCGGCACTGGTCACTCGTTGGTTGAAATCGGCACTGTAAGAACCCACTTCCGCCAAGCGTTGTTGCAATTCATCGACCGCCGCGGCCCACACATTCGCCGTGGCTGAAAACAGCAATGCCGCAAGTGCGGTGTGGCGTAAAAGTGCGGTTTTGTTTAAATATTTCATCTTTTTTCCTCTAAATACTGTTAATCAGTTGCGTATAAATAAGACAATTGATCTATCAATAGGTTCTTAAGCGAATCTGCGAGGGGCAAAGCCCCTTATGATACCCAACCGTGTACGGAAATTGCTATCAGTCTTAATCATACTGATTACGTGGTGCCAAAATTTCCCGTTTGCCGTTATTCGGCGAAGAGAGAATCCCTTGTGCTTCCATTTGATCGACAATCCGCGCCGCACGGTTAAAGCCCAGTTTGAAATTGCGCTGAATCGAAGAGATTGAGGTTGTGCCGGTTGTCAGCACATATTCCACCACCGAGTCAAACAACTCATCAATATCATCATCAGCGCCAACCGCACTTTCGCTGCTCTCTTCTTCTTGCGAAACCACAATGTCGTCCAGATATTGCGGCTTACCGCGCGCGCGCCAGTCGTCAGCCACTTTGTTGACCTCTTCATCGCTCATAAAAGCGCCGTGCACCCGAATCAGTTCGGACGAACCTTGCCCCGAATACAACATATCGCCACGCCCCAACAGCGCTTCGGCGCCACCTTGATCCAAAATAGTGCGCGAGTCGATTTTGCTTGCCACGGTGAACGCAATTCGACTTGGAATATTGGCTTTAATCAAGCCGGTGATCACATCGACCGACGGACGTTGCGTTGCCAAAATTAAGTGAATCCCCACCGCACGCGCTTTTTGCGCCAAGCGGGCGATCAGCTCTTCCACTTGTTTCCCGGCAACCATCAACAAATCAGCAAATTCATCAACAATCACCACAATATAACTCAATTTTTCCAACGCCGGCGGCATGCTGTCCATGGTGTCACCCGGACGCCAGGTCGGATTTGGAATCGGCAAATTCATCGCTTCCGCTTCGTCAATTTTGCTGTTGAAACCTTCGATATTGCGCACATACAACGACGACAATAGTTGATAGCGGCGTTCCATCTCGTCCACACACCAACGCAGTGCATTGGCAGCTTTTTTCATATCGGTGACCACTTCGGTCAGCAAGTGCGGTATGTCGTTATAAATAGACAATTCTACCACTTTCGGATCGATCATGATAAAACGGACTTCTTCCGGTTTACGTTTATACAACAAACTCAAAATCATGCTGTTAACACCAACTGACTTACCTGAGCCGGTCGAACCTGCCACCAGCAGGTGCGGCATTTTCGCCAAATCAACCACAATCGGCTGCCCACTGATGTCTTTACCAAGTGCCAGCGGTAAAATCGCTTGGCTTTGCTTGAATTCGATGCTCGCCAACACATCACGCAAACTGACGGTTTGGCGACGCAGATTTGGGGTTTCGATACCGATATAGGGCTTGCCCGGAATGACTTCCGCCACACGGATCGAGCGAAACATTAAGGCACGCGCCAAGTCGGTATCCAACCCGCTGACTTTCGAGGCTTTGGTACCCGGCTCCAACTCCAATTCATAACGAGTAACCACCGGTCCGACCAACACACTCTGCACTTTGGCTTTCACATTAAAATTGCGCAGTTGATGTTCGATCTGTGCGGAAGTTTCGTCGATTTCCTCGCGGCTGATGTCTTGCTGTTCAGCTTTGCGCTGCTCCAACAAATCCAAACTTGGCAACGGTGTAGTCGGTTTGCCGCTGTGGCTGACTTTCGGTTGTAACAGTGGATGTATCAAGCTGTTTTCATACGGTTTATAGTTTGGTGTCGCTTTCGCTTGCACCGCATCATCGTGATTTAAGATCACCTGCAACTCTTTTTCTGCATTCAGTGCTTGTGCCGCTTGCTGCATTTGCGCTAAACGTTGCTGTTCACGCTCGGCAAACTGGCGCGCCAAATCGTTGATTAACTCTTCATCCGGCTCTTCAATACTGTTTGCTGAAGCTGAATTGAGTGTAGCAACACTGCCTATAGTATTTTCGGTATCCTTTGATATTGAGGCAGCTGTTGCCAAACTGACTTTCGGCATGCCCTCAATCTCAGGCAGATTAAGGCTGTTTAACGTTGCCTGGTTCGCTTGAGCGGCTGCATTCGCTGCAATCGACACTTTCGGTAATTCAGCCGTTTGTTCGACCTGATAATTACCAAAGTGTGGTAACTCCTGCGTCGAAAGTGCGGTTTCATGAAGTTGATCTGCGGTCGAAGGCGCGGTTTGCGCATTCAAACCAACGATTATCGGATGCGCTACCGCACTTTGCTCTTCATCGGGTAATTTTGCTGTCAATTGAGATTCTGTCGCCCGATTAATGGCTGCTTTTCTCGCTTGCAACACACTGTCAGGCAAGAAAATTTCTTCCAACTGCTCAACCGCCCCCGCCGAAACTGGAATCTCGTCTGCAAGCGGTTCTGGTTGTGATGTGGCTTGATTACGCTCCTCATCTTCATCGTCTTCGTCATATTTGGCGGTCAGCCATTGATAAGCGCTGACTAAAAGCATGATCAACGACATGCCTGAACTCAGAATAAAACCGACTACCGTAGCACTAAAGCTAGCCATAAAACTGCCGAACATGCCCAATGACGGATACAGGCTTTGGATCAGCCAGCTGCCCAGTACACCACCGGCAAGGTAGATATCACTGTTAGAAAGTAGCAATGCGGCTAATGATGTCAACCCACATAACAGCAACAAGAAGCCGAGCAATCGCACTAAAGCCCGCCCTTTACTGAATTGATCACGCCAGCGGTTACGCAGCAGCAAGATCGAAGAAACAACCACCACAAATGGAATAATATTGGCAACCGAGCCAAACATTGCAAACAGTAAATCAATACACCAAGCACCAAAAGCGCCGGCTTTATTTAACGGTTGTTGTTGCGGGCTGGCAACGGTCCAGCCGTTATCATAAGGGCTGTAACTAGACCAAGCGATAATAAGATATACGCCGAACAGTGCTGTCAGCCCCAGAATAATTTCAATAATATACTGCTTAGCCGTATATTGCGGTCGAAGGTGTCGAATCATGGTTTAGGTCTTTTATTGGGTTTTCGCTTTCAATTGCAGGTAATTGGTTTGTTTCACTTCTTCCATGACAACATAAGTGCGGGTGTCGTTCACGCCCGGCAAGTGTAGCAAGGTTGTGCCCAGCAATTTACGGTATGCCGCCATATCCGCCACTCGGGTTTTCAGCAGGTAATCAAAATCCCCCGACACCAAGTGACATTCCTGAATTTCATCCAGCTTTTGCACGGCTTGATTAAACTCTTCAAAGACATCTGGCTTGCCACGCACCAAGGTGATTTCAACAATCACCAACAGCGCAGAATCCAATAGCTCCGGATTCAACAGCGCCCGATAACCCGTGATGATCCCCTGTTTTTCCAAACGACGCACCCGCTCCAGACAAGGGGTCGGCGACAATCCGACCTTTCTTGACAAATCAATATTGGAAATCTTGCCGTTACGCTGAAGTTCATCCAGAATGTTAAGATCAATAGCATCAAGTGCTTTGAGTAATTTTTTTGACATTATTGTTATTCCGATGGCAGTAAAAAATAAAAAACCAAGTTTTTACTAGATTACCTGATTTTCACGATTTTTTACAGATTTGAATCGGATTAGCGACGCTTTATTTTAACAAAAAGCGCCCTTGAGCAATACGAATCAGGGTTCCAATCAGCAACAAAGCCATGCCGATATTGCCGAGCACAAATAAAATCATGCCTAATTCGGCAATTCCTTGCCCGTTTGTCATTTGTGTTAAGTATAGCCCCACATTGGCGAGTGAACCCAGTCCAAATGAGAATCCCCAAAATCCCATTGTGAAGCCTTGAGCATAAATCCAAGGAAGCAAACGTACCAAAAAAACGAACTGTAATAGTCCGTAGCCAAGCAATGCTAGACTCAGCGCATCAACTTCGCCACCGTTAAGATGAAAATAAGCATTCCCGGCAACAAATGCTGGTGCCAACTGAATACCGATCACCGGGCGGATGGCTTCATCAAGCGCCCCCAAATTGCGCAGACGCTGCAATACTGCTGGTTCCAGCGTCAACCAAGAGAGCATTGCCATGCCAAAAAATAACATCCCCCATGAAACATAGCCTAATTCGCTCAAGCCGATAGCACTGACAAAATTGGCAGCCACTGTCGGCAAATAAATCACGGGTGTCGTCGCTTCTGCTTTGTGTATGCCACGCCACAGCCCGGCAGAGCGGTACGCAGCAAACAACAACTGCCCTAGCGTACCAAGTAGAATCAGCCACGATGCAAGCGGATAAATCACATGTAATAACGCCATACCCAATAGCATTGTTGTGATCGGGATCAAACTGATAAAGCAGCAAACAACCAAATGCTGCAACTCTTCCCTGGCACTATTGGCTGCAATCACCCATTTGGCAAGGTAAACGCCGAGCAACAATAACCACACAATACCGCTGACAAACAGAATAATATCAGCGATCAGTGGCGAAACCTCAGGAAATAGTCGCTGTGCATGCCGCCATGCCAACCCAATGGCAAATAACCCTAATGTAATGCCAAAATAGCTGACGGGAACGGGAAATGGTTTTAACGTTGGTTGATTCATTTTTTAATCTCTATCGCATATCAATATCGCATATCAATGCTGAGCTACTGATAATTTATCATTGCGCTATCTTAGTTGAAAGCATATAGGAAAGAAATCTTAAAAAATTAAGGAAAAGTATAAAAAGGAAAAGTATAAAACAAGTTCAGCTTGCTGACAAAGTTAGAATACACAAATTAATATTGTAAAAATAGCAACTGTATTTCCAAAAACAGTTGCTACCTTGCCTCATCAAATATCTTTATCAATAATCTAGTTATTCATAACGCTTGAAAATCAAGCTCGCATTGGTGCCGCCGAAGCCAAAACTGTTTGACATCACCGTGTTCAATTTCTTGCCAATTTGCACTTCGGTCACAATATTCATGCCCTGTGCTTTTTCATCCAGCTGATCAATATTGATGCTTGGGGCGATAAAATCGTGGTTCAGCATTAACAATGAATAAATCGCTTCGTGCACACCTGCCGCACCCAACGAGTGACCGCTCATCGCTTTGGTCGATGAAATCGCTGGTGTATTGTCACCAAACACTTCACGCACTGCTTCCAGTTCTTTCACATCACCAACCGGGGTTGACGTGCCGTGTACATTTAAATAATCGATCGGTGTATCTACGCTTGCCATCGCTTGGCGCATACAACGTGCTGCACCTTCACCGCTCGGTGCCACCATGTCATAACCGTCGGAAGAAGCGCCATAGCCGACAACTTCGGCATAAATCGTAGCGCCACGGGCTAACGCATGTTCCAGTTCTTCAACCACGACCACACCACCACCGCCGGAAATGACGAAACCATCACGCGCCGCATCATAGGTGCGCGAAGCTTTTTCCGGACAGTCATTGTATTTGGTTGACAATGCGCCCATTGCATCAAACTCACAGGCACATTCCCATGCTAATTCTTCTGCACCGCCGGCAAACACCACATCTTGCTTGCCTAATTGGATCAATTCCACCGCATGCCCGATACAGTGCGCTGAAGTAGCGCAGGCTGAGCTGATGCTGTAATTCACACCACGAATCTTGAATGGCGTTGCCAAACAAGCGGAAACACTGGACGCCATGGTTTTGGTGACCGCATAAGGACCGATGGCTTTCACCCCGCGTGGACCGCGCATCGCATCTGCTGCAACAATTTGATTATGTGCCGAACCGGTACCTGCGCCAATCACCAACCCGGTGCGATCATTTGAGACTTGCTCCGCTGCCAAGCCGGAATGTTCAATGGCTTCCTGCATCGACAGATAGGCATACGCCGCTGCATCACCCATAAACCGCATCACTTTACGGTCAATCAATTCCGCCGGATTCAATTTGATGGTGCCGGCAACATGGCTTCGCATACCGATCTCAATGAATTCCGTCACACTGGTAATACCGGATTTACCTTGCTGCAAAGCAGCCAGCACTTCCGCTTTATTATTACCAATGCTCGAAATAATGCCATAACCGGTGATCACTGCTCTTTTCATTTACTCCAACCCTTCCTTCATCAAAACGTAATATTTTTAAACTGACCCGCTTATTGCGGAACAAATTTCAACGTACAACTGTTAGCTGAATAAATTACTATGAAAATAGAATATTGCAAGTTTTAATTACTTTCTGTCACCATTTTTGCACATTTTTTATGCAAAAAGCCGTTGCTATGATTTTAACGCAACATCTCTATTCTCATAACGGTTAAAATAGCGTACTACCATATTCAGCTATCAACAAATCTGAGATCAATATCGACCGCCATGAATAAAAAACTGACAACTCAAGCGCCACAATTAGCTTTTCAAGCTGATGATACCCCGATTTCATTACAGTTTGATGACATCTATTTTTCAACGCACAATGGGCTGGCGGAAAGCCGCTATGTTTTTCTGGAAGGAAACCAATTGGAGCAACGCTGGCAACAGCACGCACAACCGCACTTTGTCGTGGCGGAAAGCGGTTTCGGTACTGGGTTAAATTTCTTCACCTGCACTCAGCTATTCCGCCGTTTTCGACAGCAATATCCCAAGCATATTTTAAAACGCCTCTATTTTATTTCCTTTGAAAAATACCCGCTAAGCCCGGAGCAATTGCAACAAGCACACAAGGCGTTTCCTGAGTTTGTTGCACTTAGCCAGCGTTTACGACAGCATTATCCGTTTAACTTAAAAGGCTGCTATCGTCTGCATTTTGACGAAACCGCACTGGATCTGTGGTTTGGCGATATTCACGAGAATTTGCCTTTATTAGGCGATAATATGCTGCAAAAAATTGATGCGTGGTTTTTAGATGGTTTTGCGCCGAGCAAAAACCCACAAATGTGGTCGCAAAGTCTGTATGATGCAATGTATCGTTACAGTAAATCCAATGCTACGTTCGCCACCTTTACTGCCGCCAGTGCGGTGCGTATTGGCTTGCAGCAAGCCGGATTCAAGGTGACTAAACGCAAAGGATTCGCCCATAAACGGGAAATGCTGTGTGGCTATAAACCGGGCTGTTCTGCTGTTACTAATACCGTTACTGATACCGCTGCTGCCATCACAACCCCTTGGTATTATGCCCAAAGTGCGGTCAACAATATAAACCCAGTGCAAGATATCGCGATTATCGGTGGCGGCGTTGCTTCACTGTTTACCGCACTTTCCTGCCTGAAACGAGGATTAAAAGTCACGCTATATTGCGAAGATGATCAAGTGGCAATGAACGCTTCCGGCAACAAACAGGGTGCGATTTATCCACAACTCAGCGATGATGATCTGCGCAACAGCCGCTTTTACGCCTACGCTTTCGCTTATGCGCTGCAACAATTACAAGATCTGGCACAGCAAGGTCTTGAGTACGAATCCGGCTGGCAAGGTGTCGCAATTTGTGCGTACAACTGTAAGGTCAAACAAAAATTAGCCCACATTATCGAACAACAGTGGGGCGCAGATCTATTGCATTTTTGCGATCAAACCGAGCTGAGTCGCTTGAGCGGAATCGAGTTAAATTGCGACGGTGTTTTTATCCCCAAAGGCGGTTGGCTGGCGCCGCAACAACTGGTGCAAAATGGGTTTAAACAGTTACAAAAGTGCGGTCTGACGATTCATTTCAAGCAATCGATTATCAGTTTACAAGCTGAAAATAACCTCTGGAGGCTGTTTAATGATCAAAAGGTACAGTTTGAACATCAGGTAGTGATTCTGGCTAATGGTCATCAAATAACCCAATTTGACCAAACCGCCCGACTTCCACTCTACCCGGTGCGCGGACAAGTCAGTCAAATTCCGACGGGGGAAAAACTGAAAAACCTGAAGGCGGTACTCTGCTACGACGGTTATTTAACACCGGTTGATCAGGCACAGCAAAGCCACTGCATTGGCGCCAGCCACCTGAGAAATAGTGCTGACCGCACTTTCAGTGCCGCAGAACAACAGCAAAACGCTGACAAACTACGACAAAATCTCGTCGGTTGTGACTGGTTGACGGAAGTGAATACCGATGACAATTTAGCACGTATCGGTGTGCGTTGCAGCACCCGTGAACGCATTCCGATGATGGGCTGCGTGCCAAACTTCGAGCAAACCGCCAAAGTGTACCACAATCTATTTAACCTGCGTCGGCGTCGCCAACCGATTTCTACCGCACCATATCACCTCAATTTATACCTGCTAGCCGCACTCGGATCGCGTGGTTTAACCTCAGCGCCACTATTAGCAGAGGCGTTAGTCTGCCAAATTCTAGGCGAACCGATTCCACTGGGTGAAGACATCCTGCAAGCCCTCAGCCCAAACCGCACTTGGATCAGAAAATTATTGAAAGGAACGCCTTTGACATAAGAGTAGCGGCTGTGTTTGTTGGATTGGTATCTACTTTTATAACTCAAATTATGTATTTTAATCTTTATCAGTCGTCTGCAAATATTTCACATTTGTTATTGATTTGTGAAATTTATTCAGTATAATAGCCGAATACCCTAAAAAAGTATGACTCCAAATATATTTTACCCTTCATTTCGAAGGGTTTTTTTTGCCTATCGCACCGCTGATCACAATTGCTGATACACTTTCAAGGCGTAAGCATCTGACATCCCGGCGATATAATCACAGATAACCCGCTTTTTATCCGATTCAAGCGCACGTTGCCAGCGCTTTACCATATTCGGCGGCAGTAAACGCTGCGGATCCGATTCAAAAATGCGAAATAGTTCAGACAAAATCCGCTGCCCTTTGTATTCAATCCGTTGAGTATCCACATGGCAAATCACATTTTGCCACACAAATTTTTTCAGTATCGCCAGCACCTGTTCCACTTCTGACGGTAGCTCGGCATTATAGCGCAGCAGAGGTTCTTCCAAATTGTGGTTCAGTTTCCAACGTGCCGACGTGATAAAATAGTTCACCAATGCTCCAATCGCATTTTTACGTTGATAGTGGTGTTCGGAGAACAGTTTCTCGCTCAATTGATCGATATTTTGTCGAATCCATAATGATTGGCAAGCGCTCAACTGCTGATGCGCCTGCTGCCATTGCTGCAAGCTGACCATGCCGACCACGATCGCATCTTCCAAATCATGCACCGCATAAGCGATGTCGTCGGCAAGTTCCATAATGCTGCAATCTAATGATTTATAGACGGTTTTTAAGCTATCTTCTGCAGTCTTTCGTGGCTGCTGAAAACGGCAAAACGCCTGTTTATCGGCTGCAGTTAATGGAGCAAGCAACCAATCGAATACCGCCAAATCATCACGAAACAATCCCTTACCCGGTTTCCAGCTACGCATATTGATATAACGTGGATCATCTAAGTGCGGTGCCGTTGCTAGCTCAGCATATTGCGGCGACGCCTGATCCAAAATTGCAGGATATTTCACCACCCCTAAAATCGCACGGCGTGTCAGATTCATGCCGGCTTTTTCGGTGTAAGGCTCCAATTTAGTGATCAAACGAAAGGTTTGCGCATTGCCCTCAAAACCACCATGTTGTGCCATCATATAATTCAGTGCTACTTCACCGCCGTGTCCGAATGGCGGATGCCCGATGTCGTGGGCAAAACACAGTGTTTCGATCAAACTGATTGGTGGCAACAGCGGTTTCAGCGCTTTTTGCAACGTGCTTTCGGCACAGTTTAACTCAACAGCAAGGGCTTGAAACGGTTCGACCAACCCCAACTGCGCCGCCAGACTGCTGCCAATTTGTGCCACTTCCAGCGAGTGAGTCAAGCGAGTGCGATAAAAATCATTTTCGCCGACAGCATGAATCTGGGTTTTTGCTTGCAGACAACGAAATGCCGCCGAGTGCAGAATTCGTCCGCGATCACGCTGAAACGGCGAACGATGATCGTGTTCGCGTTTTGGATCATCGATATAACGCTGTTTCCACGCTTTTTGAATTTGAATCGTCATAGCTTTCCTTAATCTAGCTGCACACCGTATTTTTCATCGAATCAGTTAAACCGCACTTTGCCACTATTACCATGTCAGTTCGTCCAATGCGCGTCCAAAGCTCGGTACGAATACGGTTAAAAAATATTCCATTTCATCACTTTTCCACTCACTCATCAAACTTTGTAAGCGTTTCAGCGCCGGTACGAATTCTTGATTGCCGTGTTCCAATTCCGTGCGGGCTTTGATATAAGCGCAAAGGAGGTCAGCTTGTTTCACAATATGTTTATCTTGTTTATCAATCAATTCCGCACATAGCAACGGTGCAAAATCCGCTTGCAACTCAGTCGGCAATAATGACAGCAGATGTTTTTCTGCTGCACTTTCAATCTGTTTGTAGGCCTGAGTGATCTCTTGATTAAAATATTTAACCGGGGTCGGTAAATCACCGGTAAAAATTTCACTGCTGTCGTGATACATCGCAATCAATGCAATCCGCTCCGCATTCACCTTGCCGTCGAAAAATCTATTTTTAATCACGGCAAGGGCATGCGCAACAAATGCAACCTGCAAACTGTGCTCCGCTAAATTCTCTTTATCGATATTTCGCATCAGCGACCAGCGCTGGATCAGCTTCAGCCGATCCAAACAGGCAAAAAAGTGGCTGGTTTTGGTGGTAAACATACAAAAATAAATCCTCTATAATCAAAAATCTCCCTTTCTCGGTATGTTATTCAAATTTGTCATCACATACAGAAAAAGGGAGATTCTCTTGGTATTTTTAAACCTTATTGAATCGAATAAACCGTCACTTCCACTCGACGATTCGCTTGATCGCAGGCTTCACGCATTTTGGCATCGCTCGGATTTCGTTTGGCACAATCTTTGGCAACCAATTGCTCAGAGCTGTAACCCATCACTTCCATCGGGAAATGTACACCTTGCTGTTGTAACAAACTCAACACGGTTTTAGCGCGATCTGCCGAGAGCTTTTTACTAGCGGCTTTGCTCTCACCCGGTGCGCTATGTCCGCTGATGACAATATGGCTGATGTGGCGCTGATCTAAGCGCTTAAGATCTGCCGCCAGCGCTTTAATTTCACTTTTTCCATCCGGATACATCCCAGCCAAATCAGCTTTATTGGTTTGAAACAAAGTGCGTGCCGACAAAGAAAAATTTTGTAATACCGTTTTTTCTTTACAGTGGTGCGGTGCAATCACCCGCGAAAGAGTTTGTTTCTGCGTTGGCATACTGCGAATTGCTTGTTCACCGCTTTCAGCCTCAACCCGTTGGAATTCCGGCTCTCCGTTTAGATTGGATACTACTTTAATAAAACTGCTCTGCTGCGACGGAATGGTATAATAAACGCCTTTATCTCTTTTAATTTGCCGATTATCACTGCTGCTGAAAGCCGTGCTGAATAAGTGCGTTTGCGCACATAATGAAACCGCTTTATATTGGTTTTCTTGCAGTGAGGTGTGGTAATCACCGTCAACATACACATTCACTGCAGGGCCGTTGATGGTACCAGCTTCACGATAAAAAATGACTTGCGACAAATTTTTATCCAAATCTGTGGCATTCAAAAACGGCGATGTATAGGTTGACCATTTTTCAAAAAGTGGGGTCTGCTGGGCTTGTGAAACGCCAGCATTACATAACCATGCCATTACCAAGACCGTCGCGATTTTCTTCATATAAGACCTAAATTATTGATTGTTGATATTTTTATATCTGATGAACAAAACGTCGGTACCACTTTTTGCCGACAATTTTTATTGCGGATCTGATTAACCAAATTTATCGATCACAGTGATATTATGTTAATCGTTGACCGCACTTTTGTTTGTTTTGTAAACAAGCATTGTTTTAACGATCTATTCTAAATTCTTATCGATTGATCGCCAAGCAAAAAGCATGAAAAAATGTGATTTATGCCTTTAAATTCATAAAAATATACATTATGCCGTTTTAATAAAAATCTCACGCTCAATCCAGACCGGATAATTCAAAGCGCTCTTTTTCTTTTTCGCTGTCGTTTGTTGTACTGCATTGAGTAAACTTTCGGCAATTTTTTGGTAAGGTTGAACCGCACTAATCACTGGATTCGGCAGCAGCTCCAACATCTGCTGATCACCAAAAGTCGCAATCGTCAACTGTGGCGGGATCCGCCCCTGCTGCTGTAGCAGCACTTGAAATACGCCTTGTAGCAAGGTAAGCGAGGTAATAAAAATCACATCCGGCAGACAGTTGTGTTGCAACCATTCGCCAAACACTTGCATCGCCGATTCGCGGCTAAAGTGCGGTGCGTATAAATACTCAGTGTTCAACGTATGCTGCTGCAACACTTGGCGGAAACCCAGTTCCCGTTCTTGACTGATCGGAAAATGCCGCTGCGCACCAAAATAGAGAATAGATTGCGGTTGGCTGCTTTGCAGCAGCTGTGCAGCCAAATGGCGACTGTCTTCCTGATCGTGATATAAGATATTAATATTATTTAAATTATTGGCTTTACGGTCAAATCCGATAATCGGTATATTTTTGACCCGTTGATAAAAATCATCACTCGTCGAAAGTGCGGTCGAAACCACCAACGCATCAATTTTTCTTGCCAAAAGCTGTATCGCACAGGCTTTTTCGTTTTCAGCGTCATCGTTCGAACAAGAGATAAACAGTTGGTAACCGGCATGGCGACACAAAGCTTCAAAGCGCATCGCAATTTTAGCATAGCTGATATTTTCCAGATCCGGCACAATCAGTCCGATGGTATTGGTATGTCCGGCACGTAAGCTAGCTGCCACTGGATTCGGTTTGAAATTATGCGCATTCACCACCGCCATCACTTTATCAATGGTGCGATCGCTAACCCGAAATTGTTTGGCTTTGCCGTTGATAACATAGCTGGCAGTGGTTCGTGATACCCCAGCTAATTTAGCAATTTCATCCAGTTTCATTGTTCTTCCTTGATTACAGCAAGTATAACATTAAAAACAAAACCGCACTTTCAAGCAAAAGTGCGGTCTAGCAATTACTTCACTCGCATTCCAGGTTGGGCGCCGTCATCAGGGGTCAGCACAAATAAATCGCTGCCACCCGGTCCGGCAGCCAACACCATGCCTTCGGAGACACCGAATTTCATTTTGCGCGGTGCAAGATTCGCCACCATCACGGTCAAACGCCCTTCCAGATCTTCCGGTTTATAGGCCGATTTGATCCCGGCAAACACTTGGCGGGTTTCACTGCCGATATCCAAAGTCAGTTTCACCAATTTGTTGGCTTCCGGCACAGCTTCTGCTTTGACAATTTTGGCGACCCGCAGATCGATTTTGGCGAAATCGTCAATTGAAATGGCCTCGGCAATCGGTTCATATTCAGATTTTTCCGTTGCTTTCTCTACTGTCGGCGGTGCAAGTTGCGCATTTTCCACTTTCGATAGCTCCACTAATTCGTCAATTTGCTTATTATCCAAACGGCTGAACAACGCTTTGAATGGTGCGATTTGGTGTGCCAGCAATGGCGTGGATAAGCTATTCCATGTCAATTCAGTTTGTAAAAACGCTTCGCTACGCTCCGCCAATTTCGGCAACACCGGTTTCAAATAGCCCATTAAAATGCGGAACATCTCAATCCCCATCGAACAGACCTGATGCAATTCCTGATCTTTGCCCTCTTGTTTAGCAATCACCCAAGGCGCTTTGTCGTCCACATATTTGTTGGCTTTATCTGCCAACGCCATGATCTCGCGGATCGCTTTGCCGTATTCACGGTGTTCAAAATAGTTCGCAATCGTTTCCGACGCTTGGCTGAACTCCGCCAGTAATTCAGGATTTTCCAGCGTTGCCGCCAGTTTGCCGTCAAAGCGTTTTTGGATGAACCCGGCATTGCGTGACGCTAAATTCACCACTTTATTGACGATATCCGCATTCACTCGTTGTACGAAATCTTGCAGGTTCAAGTCCAAGTCATCAATGCGATGACTCAGCTTCGCTGCATAGTAGTAACGCAAATATTCCGGGTCGAGTAGTTTGAGATAAGTTGCGGCTTGTATGAACGTGCCGCGCGATTTCGACATTTTTTCGCCGTTCACCGTCACATAGCCGTGCACAAAAATATTATTTGGCTTACGATAATCACTGCCTTCCAGCATTGCCGGCCAGAACAGGCTGTGGAAATACATAATATCTTTACCGATAAAATGGTACAGCTCCGTTGTGCTGTCCTTTTGCCAAAACTCGTCGAAATTCAGGCCTTGGCGATCGCACAGATTTTTGAATGATGCCATATAACCGATCGGCGCATCGAGCCAAACGTAGAAATATTTGCCCGGTGCATCCGGAATTTCAAAACCGAAATATGGCGCATCACGGGTGATGTCCCATTGCTGCAAACCGGCTTCAAACCACTCCTGCATTTTGTTCGCTACTTCCTGTTGTAACGAACCGGAGTAAATCCAGCCTTTTAGCATCGCTTCAAAACTCGGTAAATCAAAGAAAAAATGTTCCGATTCTTTCATCACCGGTGTAGCGCCAGACACTACCGAACGCGGATTAATCAGCTCAGTTGGGCTGTAGGTCGCTGAGCAGACCTCACAGTTATCGCCATATTGATCTTCCGATTTACATTTCGGACAAGTTCCTTTCACGAAACGATCCGGCAAGAACATACCTTTTTCAGGGTCATACAGTTGCGAAATAGTGCGGCTTTTAATAAAACCGTTGCTTTTCAACTTGGTGTAGATCGCTTCGGACAATGTGCGGTTTTCTTCGCTGTGGGTCGAATGATAATTATCAAAACTGATATTAAACCCGTCAAAATCGGCGCAATGTTCGCTTTTCACCTGCGCAATCAAGGCTTCCGGCGTAATCCCCATTTGATCCGCTTTCAGCATAATCGGCGTGCCGTGCGCATCGTCGGCACAGACGAAATGGATTTCATGCCCACGCATCCGCTGAAAACGCACCCAAATATCTGCTTGGATATGTTCCAATAAATGACCTAAGTGAATCGGACCATTGGCGTAAGGCAGGGCGCAGGTCACTAAAATTTTGCGGGCTGAGTTTGGCATAATAGGTTTGAAATCCTTGTAATAAAACGTTCAGGAAACCGATTGCGGTTTCAAGTAAATCCATCAATAAAAAATGAAAAAATAGTGCCTAATCTTACCTCAACAACCGCACTTTTGCCAGTTACGAACCGCACTTAACCGATTAATTACAGACTATAACGTTCCGATTTTGCCAGTTTATGCAAAAATACCGACACGGTTATACCCGAATTATATAATTTCAGCAAATAGCACTTAACAGCACGCTTTAAGCATGTTTAAATAGCCAAGACGAATGTTACTTGAAATTTGATATAACCCTCTAAAAATAAAGGAATTATCATGGAGCTCTTTTCCTCTGCGACAACATTAAGCGATACGCAAAAAAATCAGGTTGAACAACTGGTTGCAAACTTTAGCGATCCTACTTTACAAAAAAATCTGATCGAGCTGAAAGCCCTGAAAAAAATCGAACTGGGCGGCAGCACGCTACGCCTTGAGCTGACCCTGCCATTTGCCTGGAAAAGTGGTTTTGAACGTTTGAAAACCGCACTTGAAGCGGATTTATTGCAAATCAGCGGCGCCAAACAGATCCGTTGGCAACTGAATTATCAAATTGCCACCTTGAAGCGTGCCAACAATCACCCAGCAGTCAACGGTGTGAAAAATATTATTGCAGTCACCTCCGGTAAAGGCGGCGTAGGCAAGTCAACTACGGCGGTCAACCTAGCATTGGCGCTGAAAGCGCAAGGCGCACGGGTTGGAATTTTAGATGCTGACGTATACGGTCCATCTATTCCGCATATGTTAGGCGCAGCCGATCAACGTCCGACGTCACCGGATAACAAGCATATGGTAGCGATTGAAGCGCACGGTATCAGCGCCAACTCGATCGGTTTTTTAATGCCGCCTGACAATGCCACAATCTGGCGCGGTCCGATGGCAAGCAGCGCACTCAGCCAGTTATTACAAGAAACCTGGTGGCCAGATCTGGATTACCTGGTAATCGATATGCCACCGGGCACTGGCGATATTCAACTGACACTGTCGCAGCAAATTCCGGTCACCGGTGCGATTGTGGTGACCACGCCACAAGACATTGCGTTGCTGGATGCGGTCAAAGGCATCGC
This sequence comes from Testudinibacter crocodili, assembly GCF_006228025.1. NCBI lineage: Bacteria > Pseudomonadati > Pseudomonadota > Gammaproteobacteria > Pasteurellales > Pasteurellaceae > Testudinibacter > Testudinibacter crocodili. Next base: position 13,821 of record NZ_VDHF01000059.1, on the reverse strand, counting down.
GATGTTTGAGAAGGTTTCCGTGCCGGTGCTTGGCATTGTTGAAAATATGAGCGTACATATTTGCGCCAAATGCGGTCAGCACGAAGCGATCTTCGGTACTGGCGGTGCGCAAAAAGTGGCAGAAAAATATAATATTTCGGTGCTGGGGCAAATTCCGTTGCATATCCGTCTGCGTGAAGATTTGGATCGCGGCACGCCAACAGTCGTTGCTGCACCGCAGCACGAAATCAGCCAATATTTCCTACAACTGGCGGAAAGCGTCGCCAGCCAACTATACTGGCAAGGCAATGTGATTCCGGCGGAGATTATGTTTCGCGAAGTGAAGTGATTTTTGCTAAGCACTAAAACAATGCAGCAACTGCATTTCCAAAATATAGAATGCAGTTGCTACACTTCAATTGTTTATCAAGACGTTGGGGAACTCAGTCATAGGGTACAATCGCCGACTATGGATAATCGTTGTAATATATACTCCATCATCAATTATCTCATAAATAATACGCTAACCACGGCAAAAAGTTTCTCTTATTCCAGCATTTCGTGAGCGCCCAATCCCAAGGGACGTAAAAGCGATGAGATCAATTTTTTCATACAAATCATCAGATAATTTAATAGCACTCACAACTGAATAAGTATAATCAATAATATTGCCTAGTATTTCATCAATATCGCACTGTTCTTTCTTCGTAACAACCACGTCACGTTAAAATTAAGTGTGCCGTCCTGCTGATAACAAAAAACCCGCTAACAGAGTAACGGGTTTCTGACTTCAGCTAAAACAGGTTAAGTTGCCAAAGCTTCTTGTTGCAGATGTTTAATATGTCGGTTAACTTCTGACATCACACCGAATTTGCGTAAATTTTTCACTTTAGGCAGTACGATTTTGCCTTGCTGAAATTCAAACAGACCGATGCCTTGAATAAAAAAAGTACCAGAAAACAGGATTTTGACGTAACGGGCAATTTGGAAAGGATTGTAGCGTTGAAATACTCTGATCTGCATAATAGCTCCTACAAATTTCGCTAGTTTATTTTATTAATTTTTATCTTATTAATTTGCATGCTGCACTACGTTGGACTACTAAAATGAACGTTGGTTCATTTTTATTTTATACAAAAAGAGCGGTTTAATCTCATTGATTAACCGCTCTTTTGAAGTGGATCACACTATTTTATCATGATGTTATTGCACGATTATTTCCCGGAACGGCGTGCTTTGACCGCACTTGCCAGATCGCGTAAAACCTGCTCACTATCCGCCCAACCCAAACAGCTGTCGGTAATGCTTTGTCCGTAAACCAGCGCTTTACCGACGGCTAAATCTTGACGCCCTTCCACCAAATGGCTTTCAATCATCACCCCGAAAATTTGTGTTGAACCGTTGGCAATTTGATGACAAACATCGGCAGAAACATCCAACTGTTCCTTGAATTTCTTGTGGCTGTTGGCATGACTGAAATCTACCATCACATGCGCTTTTTTGCCTGCTTTGGCTAACGCAGCACACACTTTTGCTACGGATTCAGCATCATAGTTGGTATTATTATCGCCACCACGCAGGATAATATGGCAATCATCATTGCCTTTGGTGGTCACAATTGCCGAATGCCCGAACTTGGTGACCGACAAGAAATTGTGCGGTGCTTCTGCCGCGCCAATCGCATCCAGCGCCACACGCACGCTGCCGTTAGTCGCATTTTTGAAACCAACGCCACAAGACAAACCGGAAGCCAGTTCACGATGCACTTGTGATTCGGTGGTGCGCGCACCGATTGCGCCCCAACTCATGAAATCTGCCACATATTGCGGCGTGATCATATCCAAAAATTCACCGGCTGCGGGTACACCTAGATCGTTGATATCCGACAACACCTTGCGTCCAATCCGTAAACCGTCATTAATTTGGTAGCTGTCATTTAGATACGGATCATTAATCAAGCCTTTCCAGCCGACAGTGGTGCGCGGTTTTTCAAAATAGACCCGCATGATGATTTCCAATTCGCCAGCCAATTCGGCGCGCATTTGCTTAATTTTTTTCGCATATTCCAGGGCCGCTTGCGGATCATGAATCGAACAAGGCCCGATCACCACCAATAAGCGGTCATCATTGCCGTGAATAATCTCATGCGCTTTTTTACGGGTCGATTCTACGGTTTTCACCGCAATATCACTGGCAGGATATTTTTCCAATAACGCCACCGGCGGCAGCAGCTGTTGAATATTGGCAATACGTAAGTCATCGTTCTGATACATTTTTTGTCCTAAATTAATTAAAAATCTGGTGCGAGTTTAACATGTCTTTTTGTACTAGTAAACTAGTTCATTGATACATTTTATCAATAACTGCTTAATACCGCAGCCGGCTGTAATTTCGCCGCCCGTGCCGCTGGGTACAGACTGGCGAGCAGGCTTAAAATCAGCGCTGACAACAAAACCAATCCGATATCTGTCCAATGTAACTCACTTGGCAGAAAATCAATAAAATAGATGCCATCAGATAAAATTTGGGTGTGCAATATTGCTTCAATTGCCTTGATAATATCGGTCAAATTCAATGCTAACAACACCCCAAGTACAATCCCGATCAGGCAGCCTTTCATGCCCGACAACAAGCCATAACTGATAAAAATACGGCGGATAAAGCCGTTATTGGCGCCCAGCGTGCGCATAATTGCAATATCGCCCTGCTTGTCTTTCACTGCCATAATCAGGGTGGAAACGATATTAAAACACGCTACACCGATCACCAGCACCATCGCAATATACATCACCGTGCGGATCATCTGAATATCACGGTACATGTAGCCGAATTTGCCAAGCCAACTGGTGGCAGTCAGCTGCTGCGGATAGTCAATCAGACCGCTGTAGTCCATTTGATTAACCTGAAACGGATCGTGCAGCGCGATTTCAATTCCGCTTGCCTGCTGTGCGGTCATGCCTAAATAGTCCCGCGCGATTTCAATCGGCAACAGTGCAAAGCTATGATCCAGTTGTCCATCCAGACGCAAAATACCGCTGATTGGCAAGCGAAACCGTTTTGGCTGGCTGTTCGCCATATTATCGCTGACCTGTGAAAGCAACAACGACACGCTATCGCCAACCTTCACATCCAATTCGCGTGCAATACCTGCACCAAGAATCAAGCCCGATTGTGCACCGAACTCTGTCCAACGATTATCCTGCACAAACTGCCCCATGGCGCTCACACCATCTTGCAACGTTTTGTCCACCCCACGCAGTTGCGCTACTTTCAAGCGGCTGCCATTTTCAATCAACGCAGTGAAACCGACATAAGGTGCTATCCCTTTCACAATCGGCTGCGAAGCCAAACGTTGTGCCAAATTTTGCCAGTCTTGGATTTCGCTCGGTTGGGCCGCCACTTGATAAGCATTGATTTCAATATTCGGCACCACCGCCAATACGCGCTGGCGCAGTTCACGCTCAAAACCGTTCATGGCGCTCAAGCCGATGATTAGCACTGCCACGCCCAGCGCAATCCCAAGCGTAGAAAATGCCGAAATCAGACTAACTAAGCGGTTGTTTTGTTTGCCACGCTGATAACGCCAGGCAATAAAAAACGGAGTATTCATGCTGCGCTATCCTTACGGCACGTCGGCACGTAATACGCCGTCTTGCATCACCATACGGCGCGACAGTTTGTTGGCGAGGTTCATATCGTGGGTCACCAATAAAAAACCAATCTGCTGTTCTTGGTTCAGTTGTTGAATCAGTTCAAAAATGCTTTCGGTGGTTTTGCGATCCAGATTGCCGGTCGGCTCATCAGCGAGCACCAATGCCGGACGATTAACCAACGCCCGCGCAATCGCCACCCGCTGCCGTTCGCCGCCGGACAGTGCCGACGGGCGGTGTGAAGTGCGGTGCGACAACCCGACCGCAGTTAACATCTGTTCGGCACGATCTTTGGCTTCGCTCTTGTTCTGTTTGCCGATCAGCAACGGCATCATCACGTTCTCAAGTGCGGTAAAATCCGCCATTAAATGATGAAATTGATACACAAAGCCTAAATAACGGTTGCGCAATTCCGCCAGTTTATTGGCGGCAAGATCAAATACGTTTGCGCCGTTCAACAGCACCTCACCGCTGTCGGCACGATCTAAACCGCCCAACAAATGCAGCAGTGTACTCTTGCCCGAGCCAGAACTGCCGACAATCGCCACCAATTCGCGGTTCTGCATTGAAAAACTGACATTTTTCAGCACCTGCGTTGTGTTATCACCCTCTTGGTAAGACTTATTCAAGGCGTGGCACGCCAAAAGTGCGGTTTGCGAAATTTCGTTCATAACGTCTCTCAATCATTCGTAGCGTAGCGCATCCGCTGGCTCAATTTTGGCTGCACGATAAGCCGGATAAAGGGTGGAAAGCAAGGTTAAACCCAAGGTGGCGATCACTATCAGTGCCAGCTGCGTGCCGTCAAACAGCACCGGCAAAGCAACTGCACTTGGGTTAAACACGCCGATAATCGGATTGATATATTCCGCCAGCAACCAACCCAAGCCGCAGCCAAGCCAAGTGCCAATGACGCCAACCAGCAAGCCCTGAAAAATAAAAATCTGCATCACTTGGCGTTTTTTCATGCCTTGGGTTTGCAAAATTGCAATTTCGCCCTGTTTATCCAGCACCATCAAACTCAATGAAGTCACGATATTGGCAATCGCCACCACAATAATCAGCCCGATCAGCAAGCCCATCATATTTTTTTCCATCGCCACGGCTTGGAAAAATTCACCTTTCTGTTCACGCCAGTCGGCGATTTTCCATTCGCTTGGTGGAAAATAATCTGGTAGTTCGGTAATTTTAAACGGATCATCGAGAAACAGGCGCACGCCCTGCACTTCATTCGGCGGAATGCGCAGTAAGCGCCCGACATCTTGGATATTGGCATACACTTGGCGTTGATCGCTGCTGCTGTCCCCATGGAGAACCGCAGCAACACTGAACAAGCGCTGCACTGGCACCCGTCCGAACGGGGTGTATTGGCTGTTCGCCGCTAACATCACGCGCACTTTGTCACCGACTTGCAACTTCAGTTCGTTTGCCAACGCCGCACCGATCAAAATATGGTAATCACTCGGCGCAAGCAGTTGCGGCAAATCCAACTCGTCCCACGCCAAAGCCGGATCGTCCGATGAATCGAATACGCCGATAATCCGTGCTGCACCAATGCCGGTTGCGCTTTGCAAAATCACGTCGCTGTTGTTGATCCCAACCGCACTTTGCACAAACGGCGGCAACTGGCTGAATCTGAAATCCGCCGCCAAGTTGCGGTCCAAAGGCTGAATCACCGCATGCGGCAAAGTGCTGAGCACGTTGTCTTTTTGTTGTTGCTGCAAGCCGTTCATCACCGACAGCACAATCACCAGCGCCATCACGCCCAGCACAATGCCGATACTGCCAAGCCAAGTAACCACACGCCCGAAACGATCCGCACTTTTGGATCGCCAATAGCGCCACGCAATAAACAGCGGTACAGAACGGAATCTCACCATTGCTTATTTCAAACTCGCGGCAAATTGTTCGATATTATCGCGCACTTTGCCAACCAGAATTTCAACGGCGGAATCTGCTGCCCAGGCAATATGCGGAGTCACCAGCAGATTTGGCAACACTTTTGCCGCTTCCATCACCACATTGCCTTTTTCCGGCGGCTCTTTGATCATCACATCAATCGCCGCACCACCCAAATGACCGCTCTTTAACGCCGCCACCAAGGCATTTTCGTCCACTAGCGGTCCGCGCCCGGTGTTGATTAAAAACGCCCCTTTTTTCATTAATGCCAAGGTTTCTGCGTTAATTAAATTTTGTGTGGTCGGGGTGAGCGGACAATGCAAGCTGACAAAATCTGCTTGCGCCAACACGTCGTTGAACGGCGTATAACCGTCGCGACAAGTGGCTGCGTCTTTATGTTCGGCGTACAGCACTTGCATGCCGACCGCCGTTGCCAAACGTCCTACTTCGCTGCCCAGATTGCCTTTGCCAAAAATACCGATCACTGAGTTGCGCACGTCGGTGAGCGGATAATCAAAGTAGCAAAATTGTTTATTATCTACCCAACGATCCGTCAGTTGATCGCGATACCAGCCCATTAAGCTGTGTTTGAGGGCAAAAATCATGCCGATCACATGTTCCGGCACGCATACCGACGAATAACCGGCGACATTTTTGACGATAATTCCCAGCTCCTGTGCTGCATCCAAATCGACATTATTGGTGCCGGTAGCGGTGACGGCAATCAGTTTTAGCTTGGGTAATTGCTGCATCAAGGTTTTGTCGATCACCACTTTATTGGTCACGGCAACATCAGCGCCCTGCAAACGTTCTAACGTTTGCTGCGGATCGGTCGCCTCATAAGCGATCCACTGATGTTCAATATTCGGACGCGGAATCGGAATGTGTTTCGGTAAAGAACTGCTGTCTAAATGCACAATTTTTAACATAGGTCACTCACTGGGTTAAAACGCTAGCGTATTGAGAGATTCAATACGTCAAACAACGGCAACAGGCTGCTAGTGAATCGAATATTCCTGCACCATGCCGCCAAGTAATTGGTCACGCAATAAATCGGAAGTCGGATCGTCCGGACATTGCTCGATAAAATAGTCAAAATCTACTAGCGCCGCATGGTAACAATCCATGCTTGCCAGCACCAAGCCACGATCACGAATCTCGTACGGGTTATTTGGTTGACGGCGCAGACACCACTCAATTAGCCGTAATGCCTCGCTGCCACGCCCTTCACGAATCAAAGCATTTTTCAAATTTTGCACAAAATGTTCCTGCAAAATCTCGGCGTCGCCTTTTTCTAATTCATCACTGTAGGAAGATAGCCCAAAGCCGACATAGCCTTCAATCCACTTATCCAAAGTGTCGTGGAAAATATATTCTCCATCCCAAGGATTAATAAAGGCAGTTTCATTGTTCACATCGGCGCGTAGTAGCACTTGTGTTGGAAAATTCACCGGAAACAACGGTAAATTCAAGCTCTCCGCCAAATATAAAACCAAAGCACTCAAGCTAGAAGCCGTACCGCTTTGTTTCTCTAGCAATTGATCAATCAGCATTGCATCGGCGGCAAAGTGATTATTGGGATTGCAGTGAAATCCCCATTCACCATACACCAATTGCAGGAGTTGATGAATTTGCATTTTAGCATCTTGGGTTTTATCAATCATTAGATGAACTTTACGCACCATATGTCCCAAGCGCCCCCAAATACTGCTGCTTTTTGGGTTTTCATTCACCACCTTATAAAGCTCGACCATTCTCACCATCAAAGCTTTTTGTAAAGTTCGCTCTTCCTCATCCAGTATTATCATTTCGCTTCCTATTTGATAGCACTACACCAATTGCGCCAAAGTCACTCGGTCATTATCAGCGTAATCTTTCACAGTTTCAACCTGTTGCCAACCATTTTTTGCAAATAACGACCGCACTTGTTGCCCTTGCTGCCAACCGTGTTCCAGCAATAGCCAACCTCTGGGTTGTAAATACGGTTTTGCTTGTTGAATAATCCGATTTAAATCCGCTAATCCTTGCTGCTCAGCAACCAACGCCGTCAGCGGTTCAAAACGTACATCGCCTCGTGCCAAGTGCGGATCGGCTTGATCGATATACGGCGGATTGCCGACAATCATATCAAACTGCGATTCCGGCGCGAGTTCACTGAACCAGTCACTTACCAAAAATGTGACATTTTCAACACCATTCAACCTTTGATTCTCTTTTGCCAGCTCAATGGCTTGTGGAATTTTATCCAACCCTGTCACATGAATATTGCAATGTCGGCTAAATTGCTGCTGCAATGTTTTTGCCAGTGCCAAAGCGATTGCGCCGGTGCCGGTGCCTAAATCTAAAATATGATACGCTTTGACCGCACTTTGTGTAATCCGTTCAGCGGCAAGTGCTAAGGCTTGCTCTACTAATATCTCGGTATCAGGGCGGGGAATCAAAGTATGTTCCGAAACTTTTAGCGTTAAATTCCAAAATTCCCTTTCACCTAAAATATACGCCATCGGCTCACCTTGTAAACGACGCAATAAAAGTGCGGTCAATTGCTGAATTTCAGCCATGCTTAACAGGGTTTCTCCAAATGCCAATATAAAGGAGCGACTTTTTCCGCTGAGATGTTGCAGTAATAACTGGCTATCCAACTTCGCACTCTCACTTACTGTCAGCGTTCTCTGTGCAAAATCAAGCCATTGTTGATAGCTTAGCGGAGCAAGATCCAAGACTTCAAATTGCTCACAAACCAACGTTAAATCGTCACTGAAAGTTATTCCTATCTCCGATAAACTGCCAGTGAAATAGTCTTGGTGCACTCGATACCAAGTGGCATAATCCCCCTCGCCTTCAGCTAACGCAAAAGCTTCAGAAACTTGATTCATCGGCAGTTCTTCCACAGAAGATAACTTAATAATGGCCCCCGGCTGCTGCCGACTATCCAAAATAATCTTAAATTCTCCGACACGAGGAAGCGGTTCTCGATCATGAAGATAACTTGCTTTGGCATCACAAGTCGCCGTTTTCTGTCCGGCCATCACTAAAGCTAAAAGATAATCGGCATACTCTTCAGCAAATGCCCAACTCTCCGCTTCTGCAACAATATTATTCCGCTGGCAATACTGTTGCCAATATGCTTGGATTTGCTTGTTTTTCATCATGTTATCCATTTAACTTTGTTGGTAACACTTGTTACCGCTCCAAAAATAGGCGGATATAAAACCCGCTGTAGACTGCTGACAAAGATATTTTATGAGGCAAAGTCGCGAGAGGAATTTAAACTTGCTATGTAAGTCAGAATCCCAACACCGAATACATCACTAAGCGCATGTGCTAGAAAGAAAGGGAAGAGATTTTTTGGGCGTATGGTTTTATAAAGAAAATAATAACTGCCACCTAAAACTAAGGCGATGCCAACAGCCGCTGCTTGCCCTTGGTAGGTGTGAAAAGCATAGCGAATCAGCAAGGCGTATAGAATAAATAACCATCGTTGATGTCGAGCAACGGCTAGGCAAATCCCTAAGAAAAATATTTCTTCATAAAAACCATTTAATGCAGCATAAAGCAAGAGGGAAAGATCTATCTTAGGCAGCACTGTATAAGCGCTTGATAGGTCGACACTTTCTTCACTTACTGGAAATGGAATGATGTAAGACCAAGCCATAAAGAACATATCCATGGCTAGCGCAACGGCTAAGAAAATTCCGACACCTTGGACAATGGCTTTTAAATTAATGGAGATGGTCCATTGGGCAAAATTAAAGTTGCGTAGTCGAAGATAACACATTGCAAGGGCGAGTAATACAGCCTGAACACCCAAGTTATCCCAGTTCATATTACTAGTGAATTCGATTTCTTCCCCAATTTGTTTATCTGCTAAATCAACATAAATGATTAATGAGTTATAAATAGCGATAGAAAACATAATAATAGTAAGGACTAATACATCCCACCAAGTCAAGTTGGTAAGTTTCTTATTATGATGATTTATCACGTTACCTCGGTAAAATTAATAGCAGGATTCTATAAATAAGTCTTTAACATGCTACAAAAAATTAGACTATTACAGGATTTAAACAAGAAAAGATGGTGCGGAAGGGGGGACTTGAACCCCCACACCCGTTAAGGCTCTAAGACCTGAACCTAGCGCGTCTACCAATTTCGCCACTTCCGCAATTTGGGTTGAATTTTTTGTTTAATGGCTGGGGTACTAGGATTCGAACCTAGGAATGCTGAGATCAAAACCCAGTGCCTTACCGCTTGGCGATACCCCAATAAAATAAAAATTCAGTTATTTGATATAGATTAGTCGAATGGCTGGGGTACTAGGATTCGAACCTAGGAATGCTGAGATCAAAACCCAGTGCCTTACCGCTTGGCGATACCCCAATCTATGACATTGCAAATCTGATGAATGGTGCGGGAAGAGGGACTTGAACCCACACACCTCGCGGCGCCAGAACCTAAATCTGGTGCGTCTACCAATTTCGCCATTCCCGCGCAAATAAATATGGTGGCTATGACGGGATTCGAACCTGTGACCCCAACATTATGAGTGTTGTGCTCTAACCAACTGAGCTACATAGCCATTCAATTATTTCTGCGTTCACCTCATCGGTTTTGCGGGGCTAATTATGCTAATATCGCCCTTGCTCGTCAACCGTTTTTTATTAAAAAAGTGCTTTTTTAATTTATTCGGACACAGATTGAGCAGTTTAATTGCTATTCGTGCAATTTACCAGCAAAAATTATTCAGCGCTTAATTTAGGGTCTATTGATGTTTGTTTATAATTTGAGCTATAGACCCTAGTCTTCTAATAATTGCACCAATAACTCGCCGTTCCAAAGCGCACGTTTAATCAAGGCAAAGGCGCCAATAATATCGTCGTGTGCCAATTCTGAGGCTTCAAGTGCGGTATTTTGCACAAAATCCGACAATGCCATTGCTTGCAGCGCTTTTTCAATCGCCGGAAAAAGCACCTGTTGCGCTTGCGTTATTTGCCCGGAAAGAATAATTTTCTCTGGATTTAACACGTTGATACATACCGCCAATACTTGCCCGATATATTTCCCGATCCGTTGAAACAATTCCACCAGTAGTGGATCGCCTTGGTTCACGGCGGCACAAATGGTATCCAGATGACAATTCTGTAAGGTCACACCATCGCAGTGATGCCCTTGTTGCAGCAACTCACGCACACTGTCTTCAATTGCTTGATTGCTAACCAGCGTTTCCAAGCAACCGAAATTACCGCACTTGCAACGTTTGCCGAGTGGATCGACTTGAGTATGCCCGATTTCACCCAGATTATTTTTACTGCCGCTAAACAGCTCACGATTTAAGATGATGCCAGCGGCAACGCCACGATGAATACGCAGCAGCAGCGAATCGCTGGTTTCACGAGTTTTGCCAAAATAGGACTCTGCCAACGCCAACGCTCGTACATCATGCCCGATAAACACCGGAAGCTGGATCAACTGTTGAATAGATTCTGCCAGTTTCCATGGTTTTTGTAGATTAAGCTGTGGCATAAAGCGAATCGTGTTGCTCTGTTGATCCACAAAACCGGGGACCGTAATGCCACAGGCGATGATCTGATAATCATTCTGCTGCAATTCTGACAGCGACTCACGAATGTGCTTCAACAAATATTGCTCCAGTTGTTCAACTGTCTGCTCAGTTTGCAGCTGATATTTGCGTTTAAACAGTATTTCGGTTGCCAGATTCATTGCCGCGACTGTGACACTGGTGCGCCCCAAACGGATCAAAAGGCAGACAAATTGTTGCCGTTCCGCCACAATCGAGGTTGCCCGTCGTCCACCGGTTGATTGCTGCTGTGCCACCTCTTTGATTAAGCCTAAGCGCAGCAGATTGCGTGTAATTTTGGTGACGCTAGCAGCAGCTAAACCACTCATTTCCGACACCTGAATCCGTGATATCGGCCCGTGTTGATCGATCAAACGGTACACCAATGCACCGTTTGCTTGTTTCACAAAATCAACATTCACTATTTGTATTTGTTGGTTCATCACTGTCCTTGTTTTGAGTACACGCGTGCTATTTTATATCCTATCTCTAATCGATTGATACTGTTTTAATCTTTATAATGTCAAAAAGTGCGGTAGCCAAAAACAGCATACCGCACTTTTGCACTGCTAAATCAGTTGTTTTAATAGTGGTGCAATACGCCATTGACTGCGGTAGCAGACACCTGGAAACGGTGATCAAACACGGTAAGATTTGCCACTTTGCCGACTTCAATTGATCCCAAAGTGCGGTCAACACCAATCGCACGCGCCGGATACAGCGAACACATTCGCAGCGCTTCAAGCAAGTCGATGCCAACCTGTTCCACTAAATTTTGCAGCGATTCAATCATGGTGATCGCCGAGCCGCCGAGGCTGCCGGTTTTTTCGTCGTAGCATTTGCCATCTTTGACAATCACTTTGGTGCCGACAAAATCAAACCATTCGATATCAGCACCGGCAGCGGCGGTTGCATCGGTTACCACCACCAATTTTTCGCCTTTAATCTGCTTGGCAAAACGAATATTCGACCAAGTGACATGCAACCCGTCCACGATAATGCCGGTATAAATATCCGACTCCAGCACTGCGCCGACCACGCCCATATCACGCCCGGAACTGATTGGCGACATGGCATTGTGCAGATGAGTGGCAAAACTGATGCCTTCATCAATCCGCTGTTTCGCTAGATCATAATTGGCGTTGGAATGCCCGATCGATACCAAAATTCCGCTGTCGCTAAAGCGTTGCACATACTTAGCAGCTTCATTTTCTGCCGCAATCGTCAATTTGGTGATCACATCGCTATTAGCACATAAAAATTCCAGCATTTCCGCAGAAATTTGGCGAATATATTGCGGACGATGCACCCCTTTTCTCTCCAGGCTGAGATAAGGACCTTCCAAATGCAGCCCCAACGCTTGGTTAGCATTGTTACTGTCTTGCAAATACTCACGCATCACCGCAACCGCACTTTTTATGCCCTCATCCGGCGCTGTGATAAAGGTCGGCAGATAGCTGGTACAGCCGTAACGCATATTGGTTTGCTGCATGGTGTGTAGGGTTTCAACGGTAGTATCCAAATTGAACATCACTCCACCGGCACCGTTTAATTGCAGATCGATAAAACCGGCGCTCAGGTTTTTTCCAGCCAAATCAACGCGCTCAATCTCAGCAGGAAGATCTTGTTCCGGCACTATCGCTTCAATCAATTCATTATTAACAATCACCGCATGTTGATACAGTGCTTTGTCTGTCGTGTAAATCACGCCGTTGGTTAAGGCATAACGCATCATTTCCCCCTATGCCACACTGGCAATTTCAGCCGCTTCCAAATTGGTAAAATACTTGACGGTTTTGACTTTCAGCTCTTGCGTTGCCGGTTCGTCACACACCAAAATTGCTTTAGTGTGCATTTGCAGCGCACTAATCGTCCATAAGTGATTGACACAACCTTCCACACCCGCCTGTAACGCCAACGCTTTATTATGCCCTGTTGCCAAAATCAGCACCTCTTCTGCATCCAACAAAGTCGCAACGCCAATCGTCAACGCATATTTCGGCACTTTAGCCAGATCATTATCAAAGAAGCGCGAGTTGGCAATCAGTGTATCTTCGGTCAAGGTTTTAATCCGCGTTCTGGAACTCAGCGATGATCCCGGCTCATTAAACGCAATATGACCATCACTGCCGACACCGCCCATAAACAGATGAATTTTGCCGTAGGAACGAATTTTTTCTTCATATAAACGACATTCTACATCATGATCCGGTGTGTTACCGTTCAAAATATTGACATTTTCCGCCTGCACATCCACATGGTTGAAAAAATTCTGCCACATAAATGTGTGATAGCTTTGTTCGTGATCCTGTGGCAGCCCGACATATTCATCCATATTGAACGTGACCACGTTTTTAAAACTCACTTTTCCTTGCTGATACAGTTTGATCAATTCTTTATAGGTTTGCAGCGGCGTACTCCCTGTCGGCAGCCCCAACACAAACGGCTTTTCTGCTGTCGGTTGAAATTCATTGATCTTTTTTACAATATAACTAGCTGCCCAACGGCTGACCTGTACAGCATTTTTCAATGGAATTAGTCTCATGTTGTTCTCCCTTACATCATCTATTAATTATCGCGATTAAATTAAACAGTCTATAAAACTGAATCAATTTAATCATTTTTTTTAATGAAAAGCAAGATTGTTTTCAAGCCAATAAACAAGCAGAAAAAACTTGCAATAAAAAGAGGATTAAGCCAATATAAACACTCTTTATG
>NZ_VDHF01000058.1:0-32085 GCF_006228025.1 Testudinibacter crocodili | reverse complement strand
CAAAAAAAAGATTTTATTAGTTTCTTAAAATTCATCACTAAAAACAGATGGTCTGTTTCACTAAATTTTTATTATATGGAATCATATTATAAAAATAAATATACTGGCAATGTTTTATCATTTAGAAAACATGCTCTCGAATATACGGAATCTTATTTAAAGTTAATGCTAATGGATGAAGATATATTTCTTAAAACAGGAAATTACATCTCTACTAATAATCCGGAACAGAAAGAGTTTTACTCGAAAGGAAGAGGTATAAAAGAGCGCTCGAGAGAGATTGTAGATAACTTTACAAATACTTATTCTGAGCTGAATTTTAATCTAGAAGCAATAGAAATTCTTTTAATAAAAATGGTTTTAATCAATCATTTTGAGTTTAAAAATAAATCTACCGTGTTTAAATTACGTGAATTTAATAAGTTTATGCAAGAAATTTTATGTATAGTTTTTGCTAGAGAATGTTATTTAGCATATAAGTATTTTAATCAAGATTCAGGTAAGTTTCTTGGTGTACAAGTTAATTCTAATTATGACAAAGCTATATCTAATATAAAATCTACTGCTTGGGATATTTTTTTATTAAGAATACATGAATTTATGCTTAGAAAACCAGATGAAGATAATATATTTGACTTGGGATATTTAGTAACAAAAGAAAAACAACTTTTTGAATTTGGAAAGCTATTTGAGTATAATTCAATCGCCTTCCATAACGATATACCTACTGCAATTTTTGATTTTCCAGTTGAAATCTCAGCAATTTTCCAAAAAAAGGATTACATTCCTACGTCATATGAAAATTTATCATATCTTTTAACGTCAATGGAATTAGCATTAAAATACTACTTACAGCCCAAATAAAGGCATATATAATTTTTTTCCGATTACAACATAATCACCGTCAGACAAGATCAATCTTAACCTGCCGCAACACCTTCGCAATATCCCTCACCGTTCCAGACTTAACACCAACGTCTTTCGCCAAAACGGCAAAATCACCTACCGCACTTCGCACCTGTTCGATAATGTCCAACGCGTCTTTCCACTCTAAATTTGCCTGATGAGCCAACATTTGAATGGCTTTTTTAGGGGGATTTTTGCCGAAACCAGCGAAAGAGGTCATGTGTTCGCCATAAGGGTTTGGGCTGAATGTCATGTCATAAGCAGGCGAAATCGACCATTTGCCTTGATCGTTTTGAACAAACGAAACGTTTTTACTGTGATCATCTTGGTTGCAGCTAAACAGATTAAACAGCGCACGACGGAAAATTGCTTTACCTGCATTGAGATCTTGTGTCAGCAAATTGGCTGCTTTGATGAGATCGATATAATCTAAACTTGGCTGACGAAAATCCGCTTCAAGCAAACCACAGGCAGTAAGCGTATGCAAACGACCTTGCTGCGCTTGACCATTCTCGATGCAATCAAAACGCTTAAGTGCAAGCCACTGCCTAGCACCTGATTGTGATGGTGCATTCACCAACTTCCACTGCGGCACAGTAATGCCAGCTTGTTGTGCCATTTGCAAATAAACCGCTTCGCATAAACCTTCTTCGTGGCATAATGCCAGATTATTGGAGGTAAATTTTACCAACCACGCTTCATCGCCTTGTTGATATTGTGTGCGACAAATATCTTCTCGCCCTTGCGGAAAATAAACTTGTGCTTTGGGTCTTGCGCCTCCAGAACTGCCCATTTGGGTAAGTGCGGTTAAAATCTCTTCTGTTTGCCCATCAAAAATCGCCTGCGCCTGCAAACCCAGTTCGGCAAGCTGAATTAACTCGCTTACTTGAGCCACAATTTCACTGATTGGTTGATAGGATAATGCTCCAATTGCAGTATTGCCGACATAAGCCAGTCTATCCATCGGAGTAATTGAATAGGGCGAAATATCGTGTTGAGCAAACACGCGATCCATCAATAACCGCCCCCACCCGTCTGGCAAACTATCAGCAAAAACAGAATGCAAACCGTCAAATAAGCGTGGTGCAAGTTGTACTTCATCATTAAAATGGAGTTTAAAAGGCGATAAGTTGCCATTTGGAAAATTATTCAGATAATCTGGGCTATATTGGAAAAACGTTCCTTTACTATTTTGTGCCAAGCTCCCGACTATCACTTTTTCACCGTTAGTGAGTGTGCGCCATATTTCAAGTTGTTTAGTCTTAGTCATCTGCCAGTACCTCGGCAATACTCTTCGGCATGGGTTTAGCCGCTGGTTTGGTAAGATCATAAAACGGTTCTAAATCCGCTACAATTTGCCAAATCATTAGTAGCTGACGTAGGGAGATTTGTCCGGTGGTTTCAAATTTTTTGATAGTCGCTTCCGGCACAAGGCAACGTTCGGCAAGGGCTTTACGCGAAAGTTTTTTTTCCTTGCGTTTTTGGCGTAGGTAGGTTGCAAATGATTGTTGAACATCGTAAGCGGATAAAAGGGATAGCTTATTCATAAAACCCCAAATAAGACATAATAATATCCAATCATACTCTTTTTTAGCATAAAAAGACACAATAGTATCTTTTATAATTACTATTTTTCACGACAAACATATTGATTCTGGCAGAATTTAGCATTTATGATTAATGGCACAAACCATAAACTTGCGCCATTATTGCCTCTTTTAACCCAAAATCAAAACAACTCTTCTACCTGTGGTGGTTTGCCGTCACCGGGGTTGACCATAATTTGGTAGCCTTGTTCTCGGATATAACGACGGGTTGGTTCGGTGCCTTTGATGAAATATTCAACTCGTCCGCTGTCGCTGAGCAAACCCGTGGATTTATCAATCCGTTTTTCAATAATATTGGGTGGCGGTGGGTCGGCACGCTCTGGTACGTTTGCCAACGCTTGTTTCATATATTCCTGCCATGCCGGCATCGCAGTGCTGGCGCCGGCTTCGCCCCGTCCTAACTCATATTTATTATCATCAAACCCGACATACACCGCAGTCGCAAAATTGGCACCGTAACCGGCATACCAAGCCACTTTAGAGTTATTGGTAGTACCGGTTTTTCCGCCAAGATCCTTGCGTTTGATTTGGCTTGCCATACGCCAACCTGTGCCGTTCCAACTACTACCGGCTTCACCATAAACGCCAGACTGTAAGGCGCTACGGATTAGAAATGCCAATTCACCGCTAATCACCCTTGGAGCGTATTGTTTTTCTTGGCTTTGTGTCATCGATTGCGCCAGCAACTGCGGACCATCTTGTAGCTGGGTATTGGCAATTTGCAACTCAGGAATATCCGGCACGGTTTCCGGCTGCTGATCCGGATCACCTTCCAGATTTGAATTATCTGCTGTGTTCGGCTGCGCACTATTTTGTAGCGAGTCATCCAATAGCTCCAACTTTTGCTGTTCACCGTAGATCACCGGAATATCATTACAACTGAAGCAAGCCTGTTTCGGGTTGGCAAGGTAAATCTCTTTGCCTTCGTGATCCAAGATCTTTTCGATAAGATAAGGATCAATCAAAAATCCGCCGTTATCAAACACGGCATAACCACGCGCCATTTCTAGTGGTGTGAAAGATGCGGCACCTAACGCCAGCGCTTCCGTCGCTTGGTATTGATCGCGTTTAAAGCCAAAGCGCGGCAGGAAGTCGGCTACATAATTGATTCCGACCATTTGCACCGCACGCACCATCATCACGTTTTTCGATTGCGCCAACCCTTGGCGTAAACGCAGTTGTCCATCATAGCGGTTTGGTGAGTTTTTAGGTGACCATGGTTTTTGTCCCGGCAGCCGAATCGTAATCGGACTATCGTTCAAAATGGTGGCCAAGCTCAAGCCTTTATCCATTGCTGCGGCATAGATAAACGGTTTAATCGATGAACCGACTTGTACCATCGATTGGGTTGCACGATTAAATTTACTCTGAGCAAAACTGAATCCCCCAACAATCGCTTCAATCGCACCATTATCACTGTTTAACGAAACTAATGCTGAATTGGCTAGTGGCAACTGCCCCAACACCCACTCCTGCTTACTGTTCTGGCGGATCCAAATTTGCTCCCCCACCTTAACCTTTAAGTTAGATGCCGTAGCGCCCGCCCATTTCATCGCAGATAACGGCAACTGCATTCGTTCGCCAGACGCCAGCAATAGTTCTGCGCCACTACGATCGGTTTTCATCACCGCTGCCGGAACCAACGGCTCACTATTTGGTATTTTTTTCAAAAAGCCGATAATCCGCTCTTCTTCCCAAGGGCTTTCGCCACTTTTCCATAACGGTGCACCGCCACGATAGCCGTGGCGCATATCATAATTAATCAAATTATTACGCAACGCGATTTGTGCATTGAGTTGATCGCTCGAATCCACTGTGGTGTAGACTTTATAACCTTTGGCATACGCATTTTCTTCACCATAGAGTTTCACCATTTCCTGACGCACCATTTCAGTGACATAATCCGCCTGAAAATCCAGTTGGCTGCCGTGATAACTGGCGACCAACGGCTCATTTCTCGCCTGTTGATACTCCTGCTGCGAAATATAATTTTCATCCAACATCCGCGCTAGCACCACATTGCGCCGCTCAGTTGCGCGCTGCAAAGAGTAAAGCGGATTCATGGTTGACGGCGCTTTCGGCAAGCCGGCAATCATCGCCATTTCGCTTAATGTCAGCTGGTTTAACTCTTTACCAAAATAGGTTTTGGCGGCGGCCGCAACACCGTAAGAGCGGTATCCCAAATAAATTTTATTCAGATACAAACTCAAAATTTCATCTTTGCTGAGATTTTTTTCGATTTCGATGGCTAAAATCGCTTCTTTCACTTTTCTGACCAGCGTTCTTTCCGGGGTCAAAAAGAAGTTACGCGCCAATTGTTGCGTAATGGTGCTGGCGCCTTGCGATGCACCGCCGTCACTGATCGCCACTTTTAATGCGCGCGCAATCCCGACTGGATCCAGTCCATAATGAGTATAAAAACGGCTGTCTTCCGTCGCCAAAACGGCATCGATCAACGGTTTTGGAATCTGTTCCAAAGTAACCGGAATCCGGCGCTGCTCACCGACTTCGCCGATTAACTTCCCGTCTGCAGTATAAATCTGCATCGGCTGCTGCAACTCAACAGTACGCAGCGCTTTCACATCCGGCAAATCCGATTTGATATGAAAATAGGCGACTGCCAACACCACACAACCCAAAATAACCAACGTTAATAGGGTACTTAATATTAATTTTGCGATCTTCACCGAAAATTTCTCTCTAAAAAGTCAATAATCCAATATTTTTACGCCACACTTACTGCCATAAAAAAGTTGCCATAAAAAGCTGCCATAAAACGCAAAGTGCGGTTTGCCCGCCTACAATTAAGCACAACGATACTATTTTACACACACTATGGCAAATAATGAGGATATTTTTATACAATGAAGCCACTTTTTCAGCGCTCAAGCTATGCGATCGGTCTCCATAAGAATCGTGAACAAATCGAAATCGCATTTTTCAACAATGAGCAGCAGCCCTGTTTCGAGCGATTGCCTTGTGAGCAGCTGTCACAACTGCCACAATTATTAAGATTACAATTTGCGACAAAACTCCGCCGTCAAGCCAAATTTATTTATATTGCCTGTCTGGAGCCACGTTTATTGTGGCAAAAACACCTGCTGTTGCCACACATTAAACAGCCACACGAGTTATATCGCCAAGTGCGGTTGATCCTGCAACAGCATTTGCCAATTGAAGAGCAATTGCTGCAATTTGATTTTAGTGCAAGCCCGCTGCAACATATTGGCACTGAACGCCAAATTGATTATGTGCAAATTTATGCCGCAAAAAAACAGAATATCCAGCAACAATGTGAACAATTTTTACCGCTGCAATTGGCTATTTTGGATTTTCATGCCCATGCTCTGCTGCGGGCATTTCACTATTGCGTTGAAATTCAAGGCGAGATTATCAACAATGACAACATGCTGTTTCTTTACCAAGACGATCAGCACAGCATTTTGCTGCAACAGCGGCAGGATAATTTGATTCAATTTTACCGCCCTTCACAGCCACTGACCGCACTTTTACAGGCATTCTGGCAACAACAGTCGCCAAGTGAAACCTCTAACCAAGAGAATATGCGCTATGTGGTGTATGCTGACCAGAATGCGCTTACGGCACTGCGTCAAGATTGCCAGCCAACCCCATTGATTGCGATCGATTCACAGCAATATCCCTATTTTGTCGCATTGGGCTGTGCGCTACGGCAGCAACATAACCTCAAACACTTGAGCAAGATGAACCGCTATGATGCAAACCGAGATTAACCTGCTCGATTGGCGCAGCAAGCAGCTACGCCGCCAAACACAGACTTTTATTATCGCACTGTTTGCTGTGTTATGCCTTGCGGCACTCGTGCTGTGGCAACTGTTTGACTATCAACAGCAGTTACAACAGCGTTTGTCACGACAGAACCGAGCCCAAACCGCACTTCGTGCAGAGAACCAACGGCTGCAACAACAAATCAATCAACTGCAACAAGCTCATAGCAATGAAAGTGCGGTGCTTACCATTCCCGATCAAACGATTTTTAGCCGATTTAGTGATTTCTTAAGCCGTCTGCCACTGTCACAAGGGCGCTTATCCAGTGCCTCGATCAATGTGCAATCTAGTGTGCAGCCCCCGTTCGATTATCAAATATTGCTGCAAGGTTCAACGCCCTCCGAACAAGAGTTTGAACAGTTGCGCCATAGTTTCGAACCTTATTTTGCCGAATATCCGCTGCTGCTCAACCATCGGCAGCATAAGTTAACGATTAAATTGGAGCAGTTCGATTTAAACCATCAGCAACTGGAATTTCATTTTGCCTTGCGTTGGCAGCGTGCAAAAACGGAGGAAAAAACCGATGGCACGCCTTAAACTCTCGCCCTATTCGCCACTTGCTCGCTTAGTTACAGCACCATTGTGGCTGAAATCGTTATTTGCTATTGCGTTACTCTTTCTGCTCTGCGCTTATCCGCTGTCGGACATTGTCCGCCTACAGCAACAATTCCATGACACCGCACTTGGTTCTGCCGATTTACAACATCAACAGCGACAAAAACAGCAAATTGTTGCGCTATTAACCCACAAAGCAGAACAGATAAACACGCAATTGGCGCCACAAACCGCAGCCAAAATTGCCACACTGAATCAGCGCTTACAAAGTGCGGTCGCAAGTTTCAGCGCACTCAACATCGAACAACAGCACTGGCAATTTTCTCGTTCTCCGTTGTTACAATTGGAGTTACAGGGCAGTTTTTATGATATTTCACACTTTGTAGCCGATCTACAGCAGCAATTCACTGAATTAAAACTGTTAAACCTGACGCTACAACACACAGAACAACAGCCTGCCACCCAGGCTATTCTCAATTTACTTTTTTCTGAGGACAGAATTGATAAGGAGATTGCCGATGACTAAATCTTGCCTGACCGCACTTTTACTCGCCTACGGCTGTTTTGTCGGTGCCAATGAGCGCTTTAATGATCCGTTCTCCCCAACGCCTCAGCCATCGAACCGTCAGCTTGCCAACCCGATAACCGCCGAAAATCGACCGCTCCAACACACCAGCTGCAATATCAACAGTCTGTTATTAATCGACCATTTTCCGTTAGCGCAGCTGAAGGTTATCGGCTTGATTCATTATGCAAATCATAGCGTAGTGCTGTGGTCCACACCCGACAACGTGATTATCGACAGCCGTTTAAATGACGTCATAGCACAAGATCAATGGCAAATCACCGCCATCGAAGCACAGCGCATCGTGCTGCAACGTTGTCAACCCCCGTCGCTGCAACGCAGTATTCCGTTGTGAATCTGTCATGGAGAAAAAGCTTATGCCTATTTTACGCCTAGTATTACTCTATTGTTTGCTTCAAACCACGGCACTTGCTGCGAGCGAAAACAACACAGACCGCACTTTTGCGCTCACCTTAAAACAAGCGCCGCTTATCAGCACCTTACAAGCGTTAGCACAGCAGCAGGACGTTAATTTAGTGCTGGACGACAGTCTGAAAGGTCATATCAGTCTGCATTTAAAACAAACTTCATTTGAGCAAGTATTACAAGCTGTTGGCAAAATTCATCAGTTGGAGATCGAAAAATTCAACGGTGACTATTTTGTCAGCCCACGCCACAGTTCAACAAACACGGCCACAACCGCACTTGAGCCGCCACCTAAACTGCAAACCGTCAATATTCCATTGCGTCATGCAAAAGCCGCTGAACTGATACAATCACTCAGCGGCGGCAATGGCTCGTTTTTATCGCCGCACGGTAGCATTAGTTTTGACGAACGTAGCAATAGCTTGATTATTCAAGAAAAAGCGGAAAACATGGCATCCCTTCGCAAGGTTATTACGAGTTTGGATCAACCTGCCCGACAAGTGTTGATCGAGGCGCGAATCGTCACCATCAGCGACGAAAGTCTGCGCGAATTGGGCGTGCGCTGGGGCTTGTTCGAACCCAGCGGACAAAGCCACCGCGTAGCCGGCAGTTTGAATGCCAATGGTTTTGCCGAAATTGATAATAATCTGAACGTCAATTTCGGCAGTGAATACAGCAACGCCGCCAGTGTTTCGCTACAAGTTGCCAAGATCAACAGTCGCTTGTTGGACTTGGAACTGACCGCACTTGAACGAGAAAACAGTGTTAATATCATCGCCAGTCCACGTCTTCTCACCACCAACAAAAGAAGCGCCAGCATCAAGCAAGGCACTGAAATCCCTTATGTGGTGAGTAACAGCCGCAACGAAACCCAAAGCGTCGAATTTCGTGATGCGGTGCTCGGCTTGGACGTCACACCGCATATTTCACACGACAACACAATTCTATTGGATTTGATGATCAGCCAAAATTCACCCGGCAACAGCGTCGCTTACGGCAATCAGCAGATGACCACCATTGATAAACAAGAGATCCAAACCCAAGTGTTCGCACGGCACGGTGAAACCATTGTACTCGGCGGCGTATTTCACGACACATTAGTTAACGGGGAAAACAAAGTACCACTGCTGGGTGATATTCCGGGCGCAAAACGGCTGTTTGGCAACGAGAGCAAACGCTACGCCAAACGTGAATTGGTGATTTTTGTTACGCCACACATTGTTGATCAACAACAAAATCAAGCCAATGCCGTCACCAATCAACCGGCACGCCCGTTTCGCTACGGCTTTTAAAGCGGCAAATAAAGCGCTAAACCGCACTTTTGTGTCAACTTGGTTATTTTTGTGAATTAAAAAAGCAAATATCAAGATAGAAGGTTGAAAACAGGGTCGATTTCTTGCGATAATTACTCCCTTAAATTAAAAGTTGAAGCTCATGGAGTATTTTTATCGTTTAAGCTGTCGTTATTCTGCGATGAATCCGGCAAAGAAATCTCCCTTTCTTGAAATTCCTTCAACAACGTGTTTGCATCGGCAAATCTCATTAACCATTTAATTAACAAGAATATAAAATAACATGGCTGAAAAACGTAATATATTTTTAATCGGTCCGATGGGTGCGGGCAAAAGCACCATCGGTCGCCAATTGGCACAAATACTCGGAATGGATTTTATCGACTCTGACAACGAGATCGAACAGCGTGCTGGCGCTGACATCAGTTGGATTTTTGACGTAGAAGGCGAAAACGGCTTCCGCAAACGGGAAGAGCGGATTATTAACGAATTGACCCAACTGCAAGGGGTGGTGCTTTCCACCGGCGGCGGTGCGGTGCTGTCAAAAGACACACGCAACCATTTATCTGCGCGCGGTATTGTGGTTTATTTGGAAACCACCGTGGATAAACAACATCAGCGTACGCTGCGCGACAAAAAACGCCCATTACTGCAAGATGTGGACGATCCGCGCCAAGTGCTGGAGGATCTCGCCAAAGTGCGTAATCCGTTGTACCAAGAGATCGCCGATATTACCATGAGCACCGACGAACAAAATGCCAAAACCATGGCAAACCAGTTAATCGACCGATTGGAAGCCTTTTCTTCTGTTAATTAACCGATAATTCTCGCCCCCAACCTGAGAGCGCAACATGATTGAAGTCAATGTCGAACTGAAAGATCGCCGTTATCCGATTAGAATCGGCAGCCATATTTTGGCGGAAAGCAGCAGCTACGCCCCGTTAAAGTGCGGTGACAAGGTGATGATTGTCTCCAATCCGACCGTTGCGGAACACTATCTGGCAACCGTCAGCGACAGTCTCAACCGCTTGGGCTGTCAAGTTTCCTCAGTGTTGATTCCTGACGGCGAGCAATACAAAACGCTGGACTCGCTCAACCTGATTTTTACCGCACTTTTACAAGCTAATCACGGACGTGACACCACCATCATCGCACTGGGCGGCGGTGTGGTCGGTGATGTTGCCGGATTTGCTGCCGCTAGTTACCAACGTGGCGTGCGTTTGATGCAGATTCCAACCACGCTGCTGTCACAAGTGGATTCCTCCGTCGGTGGCAAAACCGGCGTCAACCATGCACTTGGGAAAAATATGATCGGCGCATTTTATCAACCTTGCGCAGTGATTATCGACAGCGCCAGCTTAGATACCCTGCCAAAACGTGAAGTTTTTGCCGGCTTAGCGGAAGTGATTAAATATGGTGCGATTCTGGATTTGGCGTTTTTCGAATGGTTGGAACAACATATTGATGATCTGGTGAGCTTGCAGCCGCAACAATTGCACTATTGTATTCAACGTTGCTGTCAGTTGAAAGCCGATGTGGTTGCCCGTGATGAAACCGAGCAGGGTGATCGCGCATTGCTGAATCTAGGACACACTTTCGGGCATGCGATCGAAACCCATTTGGGCTATGGCAGTTGGTTGCACGGCGAAGCCGTAGCAGTCGGTATGCTAATGGCAGCGGATCTTTCGCATTTATTAGGCAATTTAAGTCGCCAAGATGTGTTCCGTCTGGAAAAATTACTGGTACGCGCCAATCTGCCGACGGTTTCGCCGGATGGCATGAGCGCAGATGATTATCTGCCGTTGATGATGCGCGACAAAAAAGTCTTGGCAGGCAAATTACGTTTGGTGTTGTTACAACGTTTGGGGCAAGCCTACGTCACGACCAATAGCGATTCGGAATTAGTCAGACGAGCCATCAACCATTGTAGTCAGTTCGACTAAAACCATGTCGTCCGTTGCTAATTCTCTGTTGAAACACCGCCCTTTTTTAAAATGGGCAGGCGGTAAATTCCGCCTGACGGATGAGATCAACAAATTATTACCGAAAAATAAAAAGGTGCTGATTGAACCTTTTGTTGGTGCCGGTTCAGTTTTTCTCAATACGCACTTCCAGCACTATATTTTGGCAGATTTAAATGCCGATTTAATCAATCTATTCAATACGGTGAAACAGGATCCGCAGCACTTTATTGTGGAAAGCCGCAAACTGTTTCAGCACCCCGATGCCAACAGCGCTGATTTTTATTATGCCAAACGCGCTGAGTTCAACCGCACTTTGGATATTTTTCAGCGCTCGGTGCTGTTCCTGTATTTAAACCGTTTCGGTTATAACGGGCTTTGCCGCTATAACAGCAAACAGCAGTTCAATGTGCCGTTCGGCGCTTATCTGAAACCCTATTTTCCAGAGCAAGAGATCCGTTATTTTAGCCAAAAAGCACAAAACGCCGAATTTATCTGCGTCGGTTTTCACGACAGCTTTGAATATACCGACCGCAACAGCGTGGTGTATTGCGATCCGCCTTATGCGCCGCTGTCGCAAAACTCGAATTTCACCCACTATGCCGGCAATGGTTTTAGCTTGGAACAGCAGCAACAGCTAGCCAATCTGGCTAAACATCATGCGGAGCATCGCCGCACAACGGTATTGATTTCTAACCACGATACGCCGTTTACCCGGCAAATTTACCACGGCGCCGACATAACACCACTGATGGTGCAACGGCACATCAGCCAAAACGGCGAAAATCGGATAAAAGTGAATGAACTGATTGCGATTTTTCGTGCTAGTCGGCGAAAAATCAAAGCACCATTAATTCAGGATTAATATTAAACACCAGCCGTTTGACCGCAGGAAATGCTTGCTGCACCAACGCTAGTAACTCTGCCTGACGAAACAGAATCCCTTGTCGCAACGTTGCATTTTGCACTTCACAATACAACACCTCATCGCGAATATTCGCCACTCGGAAACGCCCTTTAAACTCTGGTGGAAAGCATTGTTGCAAAGTGCGGTTCAGATCGCCCAACAGTAGACTGCGCCGTGCAATTTCCGCCAATGGACTTTTCTCGACAATATCGGTGATATTTTTCATTTTATTATAACGCATGGCTTGTTTTGCGGAGATTCGCCCCTATTTATGTGTGAATGAACAGTATCTGCCGGATTTGATGTATGACATTCTGCCGACGATGCTCTATAATAGCACAGCATTTTAAATAAGCGCATGTCGCCGAAGGCATTAATCACTGATGAACTTGTTGCACGCATACCGTCACCGTAAACCGCACTTTTGGTCGCAATTCCTGTTGGGAATTATTGCGATTTTAGCCGTGCCGGTCAGTGCAGCTGGCAACCCAACCCAGCAAAACGATAATCAAGCCTACCAGCAAATTCAACAGACGACACAAACTCGGCAAATCCAAAGCGCTTTTTATCAACAACCACAATATCAACCAGAACCGCAACAAGCCGTTCCGACAACTACACTCGCGCCACAAACCGCACTTTTTGTTGTTATCTCTTCTCTTTCCGAATCTTTACCGCCGATTCGAGCCGGTCCGTTTGCTGCTGTCTAATCCGCAACAAACCGCACTTTAACCTGAGTAACGGCGGTGAAATAAGATTCTCGTTTGCAACTGCAAACCGATTAATGACTCCTTTGATGAAGATAAAAATATGTTAAGAACTATTGCAACCAAATTATTCGGCAGCCGTAACGATCGCGTGTTACGTCGCCTGAACAAACGTGTCCACCAAATCAACCAATTGGAAGCCGAATACCAAGCGCTGACCGACGAACAATTAAAAGGCAAAACCGACGAATTCAAAGCGCGCTTGGAAAAAGGCGAAAGCCTAGAAAAAATTCTGCCGGAAGCCTTTGCTACCGTGCGTGAAGCTTGCCAGCGCACCTTGGGTATGCGTCCATTTGATGTGCAATTGCTCGGTGGCATGATCTTAAATGATCGCTCGATTGCCGAAATGCGCACCGGTGAAGGTAAAACCCTAACTGCCACTCTGCCTTGCTACCTCAACGCCCTGACCGGTCGTGGCGTGCATGTGGTGACGGTCAATGACTACTTGGCGCGCCGCGATGCGGACACCAACCGTCCGTTATTCGAATTTTTAGGTATGACCGTCGGTGTCAATATTCCGGGATTATCCCATGAGCAAAAACGTGCTGCCTATGCCGCCGATGTGACCTATGCCACCAACAGCGAGCTGGGTTTTGATTACCTGCGTGATAACCTGGCGCATTCACCAGACGATCGCTTTCAACGCCCGCTGTATTATGCGTTGGTCGATGAAGTCGATTCAATTTTAATCGATGAAGCCCGTACTCCGCTGATTATTTCCGGTCAAGCGGAAGACAGCTCTGAACTTTATATTGCGATTGATAAACTGATTCCCAAATTAGTATTCCAAGAAAAAGAAGACAGTGAAGAGTATCAAGGCAGTGGAGATTACACGCTAGATCTGAAAAACAAACAGGCATTTTTAACCGAGCGCGGACAAGAGAAAATCGAAAATTTGTTAACCGAAGCCGGATTGATGAAAGAAGGAGACTCGCTCTATTCACCATCAAGGGTAACTTTGCTGCACCACGTGTATGCGGCATTGCGCGCGCATACACTATTTGAACGCAATGTCGATTATATCGTTAAAGACGGCGAAATCGTCATTGTTGACGAACATACCGGACGTACGATGCAGGGACGCCGTTGGTCTGAAGGTTTGCACCAAGCAATTGAAGCCAAAGAAAACGTTAAAATTCAGAGTGAAAATCAGACGACTGCGTCGATTACTTACCAAAACTATTTCCGTTTATACGAAAAATTAGCCGGCATGACCGGTACCGCAGACACTGAGGCCTTTGAATTTCAACAAATTTATGGCTTAGAAACTATTGTAGTACCAACCAACCAGCCGATGATCCGCGATGACCGTACCGATTTGATGTACAAAAACGAAGAAGACAAATTCAATGCGATTGTCCAAGACATCAAAGAAGCCATCTCTCGGCAGCAGCCGGTGCTGGTTGGTACAATCTCGATCGAAAAATCTGAATTGCTGTCGAACACCTTAACCAAAGCCGGGATTAAACATAACGTATTGAACGCCAAATTCCATGCGCAGGAAGCGGAAATTGTCGCCGATGCGGGCGTGCCGGGCGCAGTCACCATCGCCACCAATATGGCGGGGCGCGGCACCGACATTGTGTTGGGCGGTAACTGGCGTGCCGAAATCGCTAAGTTAGATAATCCGAGCGAAGAGCAAATCGCCAAAATCAAAGCCGATTGGAAAGAACGAAATAAAATCGTAATGGATGCCGGGGGGCTGCACATTATCGGCACCGAACGCCATGAATCACGTCGTATCGACAATCAGTTGCGTGGTCGTTCTGGGCGCCAAGGCGATCCGGGTTCTTCCCGTTTCTATTTGTCGTTAGACGATGCCTTAATGCGGATTTACCTCAACGAAGGCAAATTGAATATGATGCGTAAAGCCTTCAGCGAGCCGGGCGAAGCGATGGAATCCAAATTATTGGCAAAAGTGATCGCTAGCGCACAAGCGAAAGTGGAAGCGCACAACTTTGACGGGCGTAAAAATCTGTTGCAATTCGATGATGTTGCCAATGATCAGCGCCATGCTATTTATGCACAGCGCAATGATTTGCTCGATCACCAAGATATTTCCGAAACCATCAATGTGATTCGTGAAGACGTGTTCAACAGCGTTATCGATCAGTACATTCCACCACAATCGTTGGAAGAGCAATGGAATGTGGAGGGCTTGGAAACCCGTCTGCAAAACGACTTTGCCCTGAGTTTACCACTCAATAAATGGCTGGAGGAAGATAACCACCTGCATGAAGAGAACCTGCGCGAACGTATTCTGGAAGCTGCGATCAACGAGCATAAACGCAAGGAAGAAATGGTCGGTGCTGAGAATATGCGTTCATTTGAAAAAGGCTTGATGCTGCAAATTCTGGACGAATTGTGGAAAGAGCATTTGGCGGCAATGGATCACCTGCGCCGTGGGATTCATCTGCGTGGCTATGCGCAAAAAGATCCGAAGCAAGAATACAAAAAAGAGTCGTTCCAGATGTTTACCGAAATGCTGGACACCTTGAAACTGACCGTGATTAGCACCTTGAGTAAAGTGCAGGTGCGCACGCAAGAAGAGGTGGAAGAAGCCGAGCGCTTGCGCCGTGAAGCTGCCGAGCGTCAGGCTGCTGCGTTGCAATACCACCAAAATGGTGAACAGCAGGGCGAAACTGCGGACACGGATGAGATGCCGAAAGTCAGCCGTAATGCGCCTTGCCCTTGTGGTTCGGGCAAGAAATATAAATATTGCCACGGTAAAATTAAGTAACTCGATCAATGCCCGACCACTTTGCTAAATAGCCTTGGTCGGGCTAAGAACATAGGAAAACCATGACCGCACTTACTCAAAAAGCCGTTAGCAAAAAACCGCTGATCAAAGTTGCTGTCGGCATTATTCGTAACGAATTCCAACAAATCTTTCTGACGCGCCGCTTAGAGGGCAAAGATTTTGCCCAAAGTTGGGAGTTTCCCGGTGGCAAAGTCGAAACCAATGAGAGCCCGGAACAGGCGCTGCAACGTGAATTGGAAGAAGAGATCGGGATTATGGTAATCAAAGCCGAACTCTACGAACGTTTTCAATTCGAATATCCGAAAAAAGTGATCGAACTCAGTTTTTACCTGATCGAAGAGTGGCTAAACCAACCTTTTGGTCGTGAAGGACAAGACGGATTTTGGATTGAACAACACGCTTTAGACAGCGGGCAATTCCCACCAGCAAATAAGAAAATTATCGAACGCCTATTGAGCGAGAAACCGAATTGATTATCCTGCTATAGACAAAGAGATCATAACAAAGTGCGGTTTATTCACACCACAAAACCGCACTTTGCTTATTCCCTGCGTTCGTTATGCTAAAGAATCGACCATTTGCTCAAAACGCTGAATGCCAAGCGCAAACTCCTCGTCACTGATATTGAGCGACGGCGCAAAACGCAGCACATTAGGACCGGCAACCAACAGCATAACCCCAAACTGATTGGCTTTATTACGCAATTCTGCCGCTTTATCCTGATATTCTGCTGCCAGTTCCGCCCCGATTAACAACCCTAAGCCACGCACCGTAGTGAACAGTTTGGCTTTTTGGTTAATGTTTTCCAGCGCTTCAATCAACTGCTTTGAACGCTGTTGTACTTGCTGTAAAAAGTGCGGTTGACTGATCATGTCCACTACCTTCACCGCCACCGCACAAGCCAACGGATTACCGCCAAATGTGGTGCCATGCACACCAGGCGAGAAACTTTTTGAAATTTTATCGCTGGTCAACATCGCACTTATCGGAAAGCCATTGGCAAGCGCTTTGGCGGAGGTCAAAATATCCGGCACGACCCCATAATGCATATAGGCAAAAAATTCCCCGCTGCGCCCGATACCGGTCTGAACTTCATCAAAAATCAGCAGCGCTTGATATTGATCGCACAACTGGCGTAAGCCTTGTAAAAATGCCTTAGTCGCTGGCAATACCCCGCTTTCGCCCTGAATCGGTTCGATAATCACGGCACAAGTATGATCATCAATCACCGCTTTTACCGCATCTAAATCATTAAACGGTACATGGACGATATCCGCCGGTTTTGGTCCGAAGCCATCGGAATATTTAGGTTGCCCACCCACGCTGACCGTAAACAATGTTCTGCCGTGAAAGCTCTGTTTAAAAGAAATAATTTTACTTTTTTGATAGCCAAAATGATCGACCGCATAGCGACGTGCCAATTTCAGCGCCGCTTCATTGGCTTCCGCCCCAGAATTGGCAAACATCACACGCTCAGCAAAAGTGAGTTCAATCAATTTTGATGCCAGCTCCAGCGCCGGTTCACTGGTAAACCAGTTGCTTGAGTGCCATAGCGTTTCTCCTTGCCGCTTCAATACATCCACCACCTCATCCGGGCAGTGCCCCAATGAATTGACCGCCACACCGCTGGTAAAATCAATATAATCCTTGCCGTCCTGATCCCAAACCGTGCTGCCTTTGCCCCTGACCGGAATAAAATCCGCCGGAGTATAATTTTGAATTAAAACCTGATCAAACGTTGCTCTGGTATATTGTGTCATACTGCTTCCTTTTGCTTACTACTGTTAATTAGGGTCTAAAATAAAACGATTTGTGTCGGCAAGCAACTGTTATCTCAACAAATCGCTAGGCTTGCTTTGTACGGCAAATTGACGGATAATAATTTAGACAAAATAATGAACAGGATAATATAGCGGGGATAATGATGACTATCAATAGCGCACGGTTGGAAGCGAGAATCAGCAAGGATTTGCATATATTAATCAAACACGCAGCACAGTTAGAAGGACGAAGTCTGACTGATTTTATCATTACCGCAGTTCAGTCTGCTGCGCAAAAAACCATTACTGACACTCAAGTTTTGCAACTTTCTATCAATGATCAGGTTCGTTTCGCTGAGGCGCTGTTCTTACCGCCAGCACATAATTCAGCAATGGAAAAAGCGCTTGAACAGCATCATCATTTATTGGAAAAATAAATGATGACAACTGAGACCTATCGTATTATTCCGTTAAATTCAACCTTTGATCGAAATAGTTTTGATTGTGACTCTGAACCATTGACGCATTATTTCCGACATTTTGTCACACAAGATATTAAAAGAAAATTGACTAACTGTTTCATTTTGACCAACACCACGCATCAAATTATTGGTTATTATACCTTATCGGCGCATAGTATTTGCTTGAGCGATCTCCCACAGCAAATGAAGAAAAAATTGCCACGCTACCCAACGATTCCGAGCATAAAAATGGGTAGATTAGCCGTCAATCAGCCCTTTCGCGGGCAAGGGTTTGGCGGTGTTTTATTGATTGATGCCTTAAAACGAGCGGCAAATAGCGAAATAGGCGCCTACGCTTTATTCGTTGATGCAAAAGATGATAATGCAGTCCGTTTTTATCAACACTACGGTTTTATCTCCTTGTTGGATAAAACAGATACCCTGTTTTATCCACTGCTTAATTTCAAAACCGTTTAATTTATCATAAAACGGAAAGAGAATATTATGCCATTCACCCCAACAGAACGTGAACAGTTATTAGCCTTAAAAGGAGTGGGCTCTACCGTTATCCAACGCTTGGAGCCGCTTGGGATCGATTCGTTTGAACAGCTTGCCAAAGAGCGGTCTGAAGAGATTTGCCGCCAAGTCGGCGAAGCCCTTGGCAGCCGTTGTTGGAGAAACAGTCCTCAGGCAAAAGCAGCGATTGACGCTGCAATTGCCTTAGCAAAGTACAAAAGCTAATTTGTACCGCCGACCGTGATTTGTTCAATTTTTAACGCCGGTTGCCCAACACCGACCGGAACGCTTTGTCCCTCTTTGCCACAAACGCCGATGCCCGGATCAAGCTCTGATTCGTCAGCGACCATCGACACATTTTGCATCACTTCAATTCCACTGCCGATTAGGGTTGCGCCAACCACCGGTTTGGTGATTTTGCCTTTTTCAATTAAATAGGCTTCCGCAGCAGAAAAAACGAACTTGCCGGAGGTGATATCCACTTGCCCACCACCAAAGTGCGGTGCGTAGATGCCTTGCTCTACTGAGGTTATCAGATCTTCAAATTTACTTTGCCCTGCCAGCATATAAGTGTTGGTCATGCGTGGCATCGGCAGATGGGCGTAAGACTCACGCCGCCCGTTACCGGTTGGTGCCACGCCCATCAAACGAGCGTTCATTTTATCCTGCATATAGTTACGCAAAATACCATTTTCGATTAATACGTTACGCTGAGTCGGCACCCCTTCATCATCAATGGTCAAAGAACCGCGACGATCCGCCAGTGTGCCATCATCCACAATTGTACACAGCGGCGAAGTCACTAATTCACCGATTTTACCACTGAACAGCGAGGATTTTTTGCGATTGAAATCACCTTCCAAACCATGCCCGACGGCTTCATGCAGCAACACGCCCGGCCAGCCTGCCCCCAGCACCACCGGCATCATTCCGGCTGGCGCTTGTACCGCACTTAGCTTCACTAGCGCCTGACGAACAGCTTCTTTGGTAAACCATACCGCTCGACTAACGCCTTGATAGTCCTGTAAAAACCATTCTAATGAAAAACGACCGCCACCGCCGGCGCTGCCACTTTCGCGTTTGCCCTGCTGCTCGACCAATACCGACACTGAGAGACGCACCAACGGACGGATATCTGCCGCTAACGTACCGTCTGTCGCCGCCACTAAAACTTCTTCATAAAGCGCATTTAAACTGGCGGAAACTTGAATAACACGCGAATCTTCGGCACGTGCGGTTTGATTGACCAAATGCAACAGCTCGATCTTTTTTTCACGGCTTAAGCTGTGCAGTGGGTCAAGTGCGGCATAGCGCATCGGTGCGCTGACCGAATGCAGGGTGATCGGCTTGATCAGCGAACTGCTAGCCTGTGCAATGCCTTTTGTCGCATCGATACATTGCAGCACTTGTGGCGCACTGATTTGATCGGCATAAGCAAAACCGGTTTTCTCACCGCTGACCGCTCTGACACCAACGCCACGATCAATATGAAAACCACCCTCTTTGATAATGCCGTCTTCCAATGACCAGCTTTCCTCAATAGAAGACTGAAAATAAAGATCGGCATAATCAATTTGCCGGCTGGAAAAATGATCCAATAAATTCGCCAACTGAGTAATAGAAAGTTGACTTGGTTCTAATAGGGACGCTGAAACTTTACTTAACATAATTTCTCTTTATTTTTATTAGGGTCGGTTGATGTTTGTCTACATGATAACAACATCAAATTGTTCTTGATTGTAAAACACTTCGGTTTTCACCTGCACCTGTTTACCGATAAACACTTCCAGCTCAGCCAAAATCCCGTGCGCCTCTTCGTTGATCAAGTAATCCGCCACCGCTCTTGAAGCATACACCAAAAATTGCTCACTATCGTATTGATGGTGAATTCGCACAATTTCTCGCACAATTTCATAACTGACAGTTTCCACTGTTTTCAGACTGCCACGCCCTTTGCAAGCCGGGCATTCGGTGCACAGCACATGCTCCAAACTTTCGCGGGTGCGTTTGCGGGTCATTTCCACCAAGCCCAGTTGGGTGAAGCCGTTGACGCTGGTTTTGACCCGATCACGCGATAGCGCTTCGTTCAACGACTGCAACACCCGTTCGCGGTGCTCTTCGCTTTGCATATCAATAAAATCAATAATGATAATGCCGCCCAGATTGCGCAGTTGTAGCTGTTGTGCAATGGTTTGGGTCGCTTCGACATTGGTATTAAAAATCGTCTCTTCCAAATTACGATGACCAACAAAACCGCCGGTATTGATATCAATCGTGGTCATCGCTTCGGTTTGTTCGATAATCAAATAGCCACCGGACTTCAAATTTACCCGTTTTTCCAGCGCGCGCTGAATCGCATTTTCCACCCCGTACAAATCAAACAATGGCGGATTGCCGGTATAAAGCGATAGGCGTCCAGTGAGTTCCGGCATAAACTCTTGGCTAAACGTTTCCACTTCTTGAAAAGTCAATTTCGAGTCAATTCGAATCAAATCGATTTGCGTGCCGACAAAATCACGCAACACTCGCTGCGCCAGCGCCAGCTCGCCATAAAGCATTGAACGAGTCGGATATTTCCCTTTGCGTTCCATCACTTTACGCCATAGGCGTTTCAAAAATTGCGCGTCCTGTTTCAACTCTTCCTCAGAGCAACCCTCGGAAGCGGTTCGCACAATAAAGCCGCCCAATTCATCACAATAGTCGGTGACCAGCTCTTTTAAACGCAACCGCTCTTCTTCACTTTCAATCCGCTGCGACACCCCAACATGGCTGTTTTCCGGCATAAAGACCAAATAACGTGACGGTAAGGTAATATCCGTGGTTAAGCGTGCGCCTTTGGTGCCGAGCGGATCTTTCACCACCTGCACGATAATATCCTGCCCTTCACGCACCAATTCACCAATATCTTTGACTACAAACTGCTTCTTTTCGGATTCATCCACACATTCGGTGTGTGAAACAATATCGGAGGCGTGCAAAAATGCCGCCTTTTCCAAGCCAATATCGACAAAAGCCGATTGCATGCCGGGCAGCACCCGCATCACTCGCCCTTTATAAATATTGCCGACCAATCCTCGTTTAGCTTCACGCTCGATATGCACTTCTTTCAGTACACCGGTGTCGAGCAACGCAATTCGGGTTTCATTTGGCGTTACATTCACCAATAACTCTACACTTGATGTCATACAATTAATACTTCTTCTTAAAATAAGTGGCTTATATTCTAGCTTAAAACCGCACTTGGCAAAAATGAGATTTCGATTATTTTGGCAAACACAAAAAACCCGGACTTAAGCCGGGTTGTATAATCTGTTTCAGATCGCACGGAAATTGCCATCAGGCTTCGGTTTCGCTGTCAGAAAAACGCTCGATTCTGGCACCCAGTCCGCGCAACTTCTCTTCAATGTGTTCATAGCCACGATCAATATGATAAATACGATCAACGATGGTTTCACCGTTGGCAATACAGCCCGCCAACACTAAGCTGGCAGAAGCACGTAAATCGGTTGCCATCACTTCAGTGCCGTTTAAATTACGCACGCCGTAACAAATAGCGGTATTACCTTCAATATCAGCTTTTGCGCCCATACGTATCAGCTCAGGAATATGCATAAAACGGTTTTCAAAAATGGTTTCGGTGATAATTCCGGTGCCTTCAGCCACCATATTTAACAGGGTAAATTGTGCCTGCATATCCGTCGGAAAGCCCGGATGTGGTGCGGTACGCACGTTGACCGAGCGTGGACGATAGCCCAACATATCCAAGGTGATAGTATCTTCAGTGATATCAATTTGAGCCCCAGCTTCGCGTAGTTTCTCAATTACCGCATCTAAAGTAGAAGCACGAGTGCCACGGCAAACAATACGTCCACCGGAAATCGCCGCTGCCACTAAGAACGTGCCGGTCTCAATCCGATCTGGAATGACATGGTGCTCGCCGCCGCCCAAATGCTCAACGCCTTCTACGGTAATCATATCAGTCCCTGCACCGGTGATTTTCGCACCTAGCTTATTCAAGAAATAAGCGGTGTCAGAAATTTCTGGTTCGCGCGCGGCATTTTCAATAATCGTTGTGCCTTTTGCCAACGTCGCTGCCATCATCACAGACAAGGTTGCGCCGACGCTAATTTTATCCATCACGATGTTGGCACCCTTCAAGCGCCCATCAACAAAGGCTTTAACATAGCCGTCTTCCAATTTGATCTGTGCCCCTAACTTCTCCAAACCGGAAATGTGCAGATCAACCGGACGAGCGCCGATGGAACAACCACCCGGCAATGAAACCTGCCCTTGACAAAAACGTGCCACGAGCGGCGCCAACGCCCAAATGGAAGCACGCATAGTTTTTACCAACTCATAAGGGGTTACAAAATTATCAATATTGGAAGCATCCAGATA
Organism: Testudinibacter crocodili; assembly: GCF_006228025.1. NCBI lineage: Bacteria > Pseudomonadati > Pseudomonadota > Gammaproteobacteria > Pasteurellales > Pasteurellaceae > Testudinibacter > Testudinibacter crocodili. The sequence continues at coordinate 9,396 of NZ_VDHF01000058.1, read as the reverse complement.
AACCGTATTTTTGTCTTTACGCTCAACCGTCACCCCTAATTGGCTCAAAATTTTCAAGGTGGTGGTCACATCTTTCAAATCGGGGACGTTGGTCAGTGTAACCGGTTCTTCCGCTAAAATCGCAGCGAATAGAATCGGCAAGGCAGCATTTTTAGCGCCTGAAATATCAACACTGCCTTTTAAACAGGTTTTCCCATAGATTCGAAACTTTTCCATTTTTTTTCCTTTATAATTGGATTCACAATTTGGCTTGATATTTGGCTTAGCAATAGGCTGGTCGATTAAAGACCATTTAATAAACGGGCTTTGCGCCATTTTTCAACGGTAAAGGTTTTAATCGATAATGCATGAATTTCATTGGTCGCAATATACTGCATTAGCGGCGCATAAATCAATTGCTGCTGTTTGACTTTGTTCATTGAATCAAATTCATCACTGACAGCGGTCACACTAAAATGTGCATTCTCGCCATTGACATAAACCTCGGCCAAATTCAATTGCTCACGCAAAATATCTTCGATTGTTGCTGCATCCATGATGTTGTTATTCCTTGATTACGGCTGTATAAACGCTTTTAACCACTGATCTAAATCGTATAGCTCGGCAAAATCCAGTACCAAGTGCGGTACGTCAACCAATTTTACCTCGCCAAGCTTAGAATAGTGGTGAAGAATTTCACATATTAACACAAAACCGGCAGAATCCACCGTCCCAAGTTGATTTAACTTAATCTCAAGACAAGATTTTTGATTCTGAAACAACGAAGCTCGCTGCTGCCACAACGACAACAACGTGCTTCTCGTCAAATCTCCCACCAATTGCAAACAGTGCGTGTTTTCGCTACTGCTGATCTGCCACTTGAACGTCAATCAACCCACCTTATTTTTCAAGTTTAATCGGAATAGCCGCACTTTTTTGGATTTGAGCGGTTAGTTCATCAATCCCTTTTTGGCGCAGAATATTGCTCCACTCATTTTTCTTGGTTTCAACCATGCTGACCCCTTCCGCCGCCATATCATAGGCTTGCCATGCGCCTGTGCGAGTATTTTTACGCCATTTAAAATCCAATTTAATCGGCGCTGCGCCATTGGTTTGGATAATATTCACGCGAATGCTGACAATATTTTGATCGCCAATCGGTTTTTCTCTTTCAATCTCAATATTTTGATTGTTATACATGGTCAACACTTGAGCATAGGATTGCTCAATAAAGTTAGAAAACGCAGTAAAAAACTGTTCCCGCTGCGCTGGTGTGGTGCTTTTGAAATATTGCCCCAACACTAACGACCCAGCATAATTCACATGCACATACGGCATTAATTCTTGTTTAACAATTGTGCGCATATAGTCTGGATTTTGCTTAATTTTGCTTTGATTAGCACTGATTGAGGCAAACAGTTTATCCGATGCCTGCTGCATCAATTGATACGGGTTATCAGCAGCTACCGCTTGCATTGCGCCAAATAGGGACATCACGGCAACCATCACAACCGCGCATTTTTTAAACACTTTCTTCAACATGACTTTCTCCTGTTCAATTAATCCGAAAACTATTCCGTTTTATCGGTTTTCTCTGTTTTTTCACCGTCTTTCTTATCACCATACAAGAATTGACCGATTAAATCTTCTAACACCATTGCTGAGGTCGTATCATGAATCGTATCTCCCTCTTTCAGCATGGCAATTTCACCATCATCAAAACCGATATTCAGCGCGATATATTGCTCTCCTAGAAGTCCTGAGGTTTTTATCGACAACGAGCTGGTTTCTGGAATATGGTTATATTCCTGATCAATACTCAAACTGACTTGAGGCAAATAGCTGGTCGGATCCAAGCTGATAGCATTGACCCGCCCGATCACCACACCGCCGGTTTTGACTGGCGCCCGCACTTTAAGACCGCCGATATTATTAAAAGTTGCGTGCAGATTATAACTTTTACTTTGATGAAAGCCCTGCACATTCGCCACTTTCAAGCCTAAAAAAACCAGTGCAGCGATAGCCAACAGCAGGAACAACCCGACCCAGAACTCATATTTAATGGTTTGACGCATTCTTTTTTCCTTTATTACTTTTATATCTTACGGTGACTGACTTATCGCGCGGTTAATTGCCGCCGAACATCATTGCAGTTAAAACGAAATCCAGTGCCAGAACAGCTAATGAGGCGTGCACTACGGTTTTGGTGGTAGCACGGCTGATCCCTTCTGAAGTCGGGTGAGCATCATAGCCGTTAAACAACGCAATCCACACTACTGCAATCGCAAAAACCGCACTTTTGATCAAGCCGTTTAAAATATCGGTTTGCCAACTGACCGAATTTTGCATCACCGACCAAAAACTACCGCCATCAACCCCTTTCCAGTCAACCCCGACCAGTGAGCCGCCCCAGATGCCGATGGCTATAAAAATAATCGTTAGTAGCGGCATCGAGATAATCCCCGCCCAAAAACGTGGTGAAATCACGCGTCGTAGCGGATCGACCGCCATCATCTCTAAGCTGGAAAGCTGTTCGGTCGCCTTCATCAAGCCAATTTCTGCAGTCAGTGCCGACCCTGCCCGTCCGGCAAATAAAAGTGCGGTCACCACCGGTCCCAATTCACGCAACAATGAAAGTGCCACTAATTGCCCCAAACTGCTTTCTGCCGCAAATCCCACCAACACCACATAGCCTTGCAAGCCTAGCACCATACCGATAAAAAGCCCGGACAGTAAAATAATCAACAGTGACTGCACACCAAGCACATACAGTTGCTTAACCAGCAGTGGAAAATATTTTTTCGGCTGCGGCACGCCGACCAACGCCCCATAGAGCATAAAACCAGCGCGTCCAAGCGTTCTGAAAAAACCAATGGTACCGGCGCCTAATCTGGAAATAGCGGAAATGATCATACAAATAACTCATCAATATAGTGTTGTGCCGGATAATGAAACTGCACCGGGCCGTCTTCATTGCCGGACAGAAATTGAATCACGCGCGGATCCGCACTTTGCTGCAATTGCGCTGCGGTTCCTTCGGCAATCACAGTTTGATCCGCCACAATATAAGCATAATCGGCTATGCTCAGCACCTCTTTCACATCATGCGACACCACAATTGAGGTGAGATGTAGGGTTTTATTCAAGCGTTTGATCAAACTCACGATGACGCCCATGCTGATCGGATCTTGCCCGGTGAAAGGTTCATCATACATCACCAAATCCGGATCGAGTGCTACCGCTCTTGCCAACGCCACACGCCGCGCCATACCACCGGAAAGTTCAGACGGCATCAAATCAGCCGCACCACGCAGCCCAACGGCCTCCAACTTCATCAACGTTAATTGACGGATCATCTCTTCCGGCAGATTGCTGTGTTCGCGCAGCGGAAAAGCCACGTTATCAAAGGTAGAAATATCCGTAAACAGTGCACCGGATTGAAACAGCATTCCCATTCTTTTACGAATTTGATACAACTTTGCATTCGACAGGCGAGTAATATCACTACCATCAAATAAAATCTCGCCAGAATCAGGGAACAACTGCCCCCCGATCAGTTTTAACAACGTCGTCTTACCGATTCCCGAAGGCCCCATAATTGCGGTAATTTTACCGGTTTCGACTTTTAAATTCAGCCCTTGATAGATTGTGCGCGAACCTCGTTTGAACGCTAGATCCCTCACTTCAACCAAATATTTATTCATTTTATGCCTTGCTTTTATCATGGATACCTAACGGCAATTAAGCGAAATCTTGTATGAAATTAGTAACAATGTCAAATATTCCCCCGATTTTTGGTTAGGATTAGGGTCTGTTGACCTTTATCTTCAGACGCTTTTCAATCTGAGAAGAATTTATGTTAGAATCGAAAATTATTAACCTTTTTAAACCATACGCTAGGAAAACCGATGACTTCTCGTTGGAATATCGTTTTAGTGGTAATCGCACTGGCACTGCTTGCTTGGTATTATTCGTTAAACCAACAAGATAACACCGATTTGGCTGCCCGTATTCAAAACAGCGACAGCCCTGATTATATCGCTAATCAGATGGAAACCACGCTTTATTCACTGGACGGGCGCAAACAATATGTAGCGACTGCGGATGAAGTGGAATATTTCCAAACTCAAGGGGATACGCTGTTCAAAGCACCGATCGTCTATTTGTTTGAGACCTCTAGAAATAGCGATAAGCTGGTGCGCAGTTGGCGTTTGAGTGCGGATCAAGCCAAGATCAGCAAAGATAAAATACTCTATTTGAACGATAATGTCTCGATTCAAAGTTTGTTGCCAGAAAGCAAAATTCATAGTTTGCAAACCTCAAGTGCGGTTGTCAATTTAACGACACAAGATATAACATCTGATACAATGGTCAGCGTGGTTGGTCAAAGTTTTACTACCACCGGCAAAAGCCTGAGCGGAAATCTTCGTCAGCAGATCGCAACGTTAAAAGAACAGGTGCAAACTCACTATGAGATTCAACAAAATGAAAACAAAAATAATTAAATCCCTAACATTAGTCAGCGTGCTGTTACTCTCTTTTTCAGCTTTCGCCTTGAAAAACGACAGTCAACAACCTATTAATATTACCTCTGATAACCAATCATTAGATTTGGAAAATAATATCGTGACCTTTACCGATAATGTGGTAATTACTCAAGGCTCTATTTTGATCAACGCCCGTCAAGTCACCATCACCCGTCCAGATAATAACGGGGGTGGTAAAGAGAAAATCGAGGCAAACGGCAGTCCCGTCACTTTCCAACAGCAATTGGATAACGGCAAAATGATCAACGGGCGAGCCAACAAGGTCAATTATGATCTTGGCAGCCAATATCTAGTGTTGACCGGCAATGCCCAGTTAAAACAATTAGACAGCCAAATTGATGCCGAAGTGATCACCTATGATGTACAACAGCAAAAAATGATCGCCAAAAACAGCGGCAAAGGCCGAGTGAAAACGATTTTATATCCGTCACAATTACAACAAAAATAATAGGTTAACTTTTTATGTCTATTCTTTCGGCACAAAATTTGGCGAAATCCTATAAGGGACGCCAAGTTGTCCATGATGTCAGCTTGACCGTCAATTCCGGCGAAATCGTCGGCTTACTCGGCCCGAATGGCGCCGGCAAAACCACCACCTTTTATATGGTCGTCGGCTTAGTCAAAAACGACCATGGTTCGATTAAGATCGATGATTTGGATATTACGCTATTGCCGATGCACAACCGCGCCCAGCAAGGCATTGGTTATCTGCCGCAAGAAGCCTCGATTTTTCGTCGTTTAAGTGTTTATGACAATTTAATGGCAGTGCTGGAAATTCGCAAAGATTTAACCCAAAAACAGCGCAAACAACGAGCGGAAGAGTTGATCGACGAATTTCATATCGATCATATTCGCAATAACTCAGGACAGTCATTGTCCGGTGGCGAACGTCGTCGAGTCGAGATTGCCCGTGCGCTGGCAGTTAATCCAAAATTTATTCTGTTAGACGAACCTTTTGCCGGTGTTGACCCGATTTCGGTGATTGACATCAAAAAAATTATTTTACATCTGAAAGATCGGGGCTTAGGCGTGTTGATCACCGATCATAACGTACGCGAGACACTGGATGTTTGCGAACGGGCTTATATCGTCAGTGCTGGCAATATGATTGCCACTGGCAGCCCACAGGATATTTTGCAAAATGAAGATGTAAAACGTGTTTACTTGGGCGATCAATTCAAACTATAGCCTCGCTAACCTCAACCAAGAGAGATTGTAAGATGAAATTTACCCATTTGCTCAACCCTGACAATATTCGTCAAGGTGTGATGGCATCGAGTAAAAAACGTATCCTTGAAATCCTCAGCGAAATCGTTGGTGCTGAAACCGGAGAAGATACCCAAATCTGCTTCGAGCATTTATGCGAACGAGAAAAAGTCGGTTGCACCGCACTTGGTGGTGGAATTGCGCTGCCACGCGCTAAATTGTCGCAAGGAGAAAAACCAATAGCAGTTTTTCTACAACTCACCACACCTATTGACTACAAAGCACCGGATAATCGCGAGGTCGATCTGCTGCTAGCACTGTTTATTCCCATCGGTTTATGTCAACAGTTTGCCCCATGTTTACCAGAAATTGCCAAAAAGTTGACAAATAAAACACTGACAAAACAGCTACGTGCCGCCAAAAGTAAAGAAGAGATCTGGGATATTTTTTGCAAGTTGGATCAACATAGTGAAGATGAGTCTGTTGCGGTCAGCGCCAGCTGATCACAAAATTACTGATCACCCAGATTGAAGGAGACAAGGCAATATGGAACTTATTATTATCAGCGGACGCTCCGGCTCCGGCAAATCAGTTGCCCTGCGTGCACTGGAAGACATCGGTTATTATTGTATTGATAACCTTCCGTTGGCACTATTTAGTCAATCGATTGATATTCTGAAAAATAATCAAGAATCCGTTGCTATCAGTCTGGATATCCGTAATATTCCTGAGTCACCAGTGCTGTTAGAGCAAGTGTTGCAGCAGCTACCGTCTGATATCAAGGTCAAAACTATCTTCTTAGATTGTGAACCCAGCGCTCTGATTCGGCGTTACAGCGACAGCCGTCGCCTACACCCGCTTTCGGTAAAAAATATCACCCTCGAAGCAGCAATAGAGGTCGAGCGCGAAATGTTGGAACCGCTGTTTCAACACGCCGATTTAATTCTGGATACCACGCAGATTTCTACCCATGAACTAGCGGAAAAACTCCGCCAATTTCTACGTGGCAAATCCAATAAAGAGCTGAACATCGTATTTGAATCGTTTGGTTTCAAATATGGCATTCCACTAGATGCCGACTATGTGTTCGATGTGCGTTTTTTGCCAAACCCACACTGGGAGCCGCAACTGCGCCCGATGACTGGACTGGAAGAGCCGGTGATCGACTTTTTAAACCGACAAAACGATGTACACAATTTTATTTATACGACCCGCAACTACATCGAAACGTGGCTACCGCTGTTGGAAAAAAACAACCGCAGCTACCTGACGATTGCTATCGGTTGTACTGGCGGCAAACACCGCTCAGTCTATATCGCCCAACAGCTAGGCGAGTATTTTTTAGGACGCGGCAAAAAAGTTCAGATTCAACATTCCTCACTCAGCAAACATAAATCTCAGTAATTTCTCCGCGAATGTGTAGCTCAGCCGGATAGAGCAATCTCCTCCTAAGAGATAGGTCGGCGGTTCGAATCCGCCCACGTTCGCCATGTTTTTTAGTTATGGAAAAAAGTCCGAACTTAGAATCTCTTCTAATGTCCAGATTGGCTTACTTGGAAAATCTGAATCTGACATTGACGTTTCACGTGCGGCATCAAATATAGCAGACTCCCACGCCCACTCTAAGAACTCTTCTTTATTCATTGGATTTTTTAATGATGGAGAGTTTTTTATCAAACGTTCAATCGCTTTTCGCTGTTCTTTGATGGTCAATTCCCAACTTTTTCCGCGATGGCTCGGCTGATAGCCCCATTTGAGCAAATGGGCAATCAATATTCGAAATCGATTATTCAGCTGCGACAGTTCACTTCTCCCCATGCTTTCCATCTCCTCAATAAGATTTTCGATATCTAATTGATTGAGTGCCCCAGCTCTCAGTAATTCAGTCTGCTCTGTCACCCAGCCATAGAAATCTTCATTGTATACTTTACTCATATCTACCTCTCCTCTAGTAGTTATGCCAATATAATGCCCTTATTGTAGGACTTTGGTCAAGTAGCTAGCCAACACCAATCTATCACTTACTAATCGCATTTTAGTTTTCAACAAAAATTAACTGGCAATTTGATTTAAAGCGGGTTTTTAGCGGAATTACACTCTCTTTTTTATAACACTCCTGATAAAATACGCGCCATCTAGTCTGGTGGTTTATCATTGCATAAACCGTCAGAATTTGATGACAGAACAATTCCTTTTCAACAGGGAATAATTATTTCTTATTTATAATTAAAGTAATGGAGCAGTTATGTTTCTATTTCAATTTGCTATAGTTTTACTATGTATTTTGATTGGTGCCCGACTTGGCGGCATCGGCTTGGGAGTTATGGGGGGTTTAGGACTTGCCATTTTAGCATTTGGATTCAATTTACAGCCAACCAGTCCGCCAATCGACGTGATGTTGATGATTATGGCGGTGGTGTCTGCCGCTGCCGCCATGCAGGCTGCCGGCGGTTTGAACTATATGATTCAAATTGCAACTCGTATCTTGCGTAAAAATCCAAAATACATCACTTTTATTGCCCCGGCAGTGACTTACACCTTTACTGTATTAGCAGGAACAGGACATGTTGCCTATTCGGTGCTGCCCGTGATTGCAGAAGTCAGCCGTTACAACGGTGTACGCCCTTCGCGCCCACTTTCAATGGCGGTTATCGCCTCACAATTTGCGATTGTTGCTAGCCCGATTGCGGCGGCGGTAGTCGCTTGTGTCGCCTATCTTGAGCCACAGGGGATAACACTGACTAATGTCTTAAGTGTCACCGTTCCATCGACTATTTTAGGGATTGGGCTGGCATGTCTGTTTGTCAACAAAATGGGCAAAGAGCTGAAAGATGATCCGCACTATCAACGCTTACTACAAGATCCTGAATATGCTGAAAAAAATGCAACCAGCTTAGATGTTGAGCATATGCCAATCAGCAAAAATGCGGTTCGCTCAGTTGGCTTGTTCCTGTTTGGTGCCTTGTTAGTGGTGGTTATGGGCGCATTCCCGGATTTGCGACCGCACTTTGACGGCAAAGCAATGGGTATGGCGCACACCATCGAGATTATCATGCTGACGATTGCAGCTTTGATTATTTTGATCTGTAAACCGGACAGCAACCAAATCACGCAAGGCTCGGTGTTCCATGCCGGTATGCGGGCAATCGTTGCGATTTTCGGGATTGCTTGGTTAGGCGACACCTTGATGGGCGCTCACATGACCGAAGTAAAAGAGATGGTTTCCGGTTTGGTGGAATTTGCCCCGTGGACCTTTGCGTTTGCCCTGTTTGCGTTGTCGGTGTTGGTTAACAGCCAAGGTGCGACAACCGCAGTATTAGTACCGCTAGGAATCTCATTAGGCTTGCCAGCACCCGTGATTATCGCCACATTCGTTGCCGTGAACGGTTATTTCTTTATCCCTAACTATGGTCCGATTATTGCCTCAATCGACTTCGATACCACAGGTACTACTCGAATTGGTAAATACATTTTTAACCATAGCTTTATGATTCCGGGCTTACTCAGCCTGATTTTCAGCTTAATCTTCGGTTTTATTTTCGCCGGTATTTTCTTGGGTTAATCTGAACAGTTGAGATAAAAATAAAGAGATAGACCGCACTTTGCGCTATCTCTTTTATTTTTTCATTATTCAAGTATCTTTTGTGCGGCATAGTAGACAAAA
>NZ_VDHF01000057.1:0-34614 GCF_006228025.1 Testudinibacter crocodili | reverse complement strand
GAATCACTAAACCTCACAACTTTTGCCTTATTTATTTGCAAAAAGAGTGGCGAAAAATAGTCTATAGCTCAAATTATAAACAAAGATCAACAGACCCTACTATCGAAAAAAATTTTAACAGCGCAGAATTAGCTGGAAATGAGGCTGGGCTATACCACAATAGGTTAAGAAATAATTGGCTGCGCCGATTCTATCGGCAATTTGTGAATCTTAATCTGGGGTCTCATTAGGCATCACCAGTTTGATCGGCTTCTACTTTGGATTGTCCGCTTAACACGCCATTAGTGCTGCAATTTGTTGGTATGCAGCCTGTTGGCTTTGTTTGCTGTGATCAACTGCAATATAAACAGGCGCAGTCAGTCCTACGCTTGGCAAGCGTGCAGTCAGCCATGCTGCTGCGGCAAGATTGGTAGCTTGGCTCTCTGCGGCAAGAAAAATAAACAGTGGAATTTTTTCCAGATTTTGATTGTATGGCAGGCGCTCCAGCCACTGTTGCAAACAAGCGTAATCTTCGCTGCATAATGCCAAAGCAAGATAATCTGCCTGTTGTAATTTATCTGTCGTCGGGCATATCGCCGCATACGAGGCTGAAAGTGCGGTCATACCGCTTAAATCCCATGTCAGTACCTCCGTATTCCGCCATTTCAGCAGGCTTTGGCGCACAAATTCATCGATTAATTGATTGCTGCGACACCCCTCGCCACGCATTGAACTTTTAATAATCCCTAATCGGCTCATGATCTACCCCTCTTTTACTGCGAATATTAGGGTCTGTTGATCTTTGTTTATATTTTGAGTTGTTGTTTAAAATATAAACAAAGATCAACAGACCCTAGAATTTTATCAGCCAGCCCAATTGTCGATTGCTCCACAATGAAAACCACTATATGCTTTTGAAAGGCTACCCTCTTTTGTACTATTTTATATCGGGAATACCACTTATGGATACCTTGACCAGCATGAATGTCTTTCGCCAAGTCGTCGATTTAGGCAGTTTTAACAAAGCGGCAGAGTCTCTGAATATCTCTCCCGCAATGGCAAGCAAGCATTTACGCCACTTGGAAGATTGTTTGCAAGCCAAGCTGCTCAATCGTTCCAGCCGACATTTGAGTTTGACCGAAATCGGACAAAGTTACTACCGTGAATGTTGCCATGCGTTAGATATTCTCAACTCCGCCCGTCAAACTGCTCAGCAGGGCGTGGTCAATCCGCGCGGCACCTTGAAAATAACGCTGCCAATTTGGTTGGCAACACCCGATTTTGCAAAATTATTACAACAATACCGCACTTTATACCCTGAAGTACGGTTGTCCCTCAATCTAGACAACCAACGTACTGATTTGATCGCTCATGGTTTTGATTTGGCACTACGCGTTGATCGCAGTATCGATCCGAATATTATTGTGAAACCGTTAAGCAACATCGAGTTCTATTGGGTCACTTCACCACAATATTTTCAGTCGCTCTCAGCCCCCATCAGCCTTGAAAACCTAAATCAACACATTGCCGTCACCCCAAATTACACCAGCACCGAATATGAGCTCAACAGTGTCGCCGACAGCAATAATACCATGATGTTAAAAGAGTTAGTCTGCGCCGGTATGGGAGTTGTCAATTTGCCGCAATGGGCAATTTCGGCAGAATTACAACAAGGACGTTTAGTCAGAGTGCTGACCGATGAAAAGGTGAAAAGCCTAAAACTCTATGCTGCCTACATGAACCGCGAGCATCTGAGTGCCAAAATCCGCACTTTTATCGATTTCTTAGCTGAAAAACTGGATAACAAAAAGGCGGAATAATCTCCGCCTTCATTCTCCTCAATCCTGAGTAGTGATCAATTTTTCTCTTTTTCCACCGCACTTTCAACGGAACTGGAGATCGTCAGATAGACTTCACTCGATAGCAACGGACGCAGCACTCTTGCCAACTCCGCAATTTTGGCACTGTCTGCGCCACCATTATCACTGAAATAACCGTTTTCACGCAAACTGGCGATAAAGGTAGAGAACACGGCCTTATCAAAAAATTCCGGCGCATTAATACCGTGCAGCACCGACAAACGCTGTGCCACCGATTGGCTCTCTTTCTCCAAACTGCCTCGTGCAATTTGCGGATCAGCTTGCAGGAAATCCAGTGTAATATAGTAGCGTTGCACCACCTCACGCACGCCTGCCGCCAGCAGTTGCAAGGAGCGAATATTGCGCTTATTGATGCTAAGCATATTTTCATGCTGATTGAGCAACGCTTGGCGCTGTAGCTCCGCTACAATTTTTGCAACGAATGGTTTGATCGCATCTTGATCAAAATCCATGAACAATTCTGCTTTCAAGAACGGATAAATTTTCTCTACCGCTTGCAATAACAGACTTTGTTGAATCGCTTCATGGTGGATCACAATCGAAGCAATCAGTGACGGCAACACAAACAGATGTTGAATGTTGTTACGATAATAAGTCATCAACACTGCTGAAGAGCGCTCCAGTCGGATAATTTCGCCGAAATTATCGTTTTCCAAAATAATCCCGACTTTATCCAAGCCCAATACATGCTCAAGCATCGCTTCAGGCGACTCTTGCGGCACGATCACATCACGGCTGTAGCTAACATTATTCAACAGTTGCTGATAACAACTGAGTTGCGCCAACAACTGCTCGCGTGACAACGCGCGCTGGCGGGAAGAGAGCAACACCGTACCAATCAAATTCATGGCATTGATCGCCGCAGCTTTATTGATATTACGCATCACTTGCTCTGCAATTTGATCCACTGCTGAACTCAACCAACTTTTACTCTCTTCACCATTCAGCTCTTTCCAATGCGGATAGTGCTGATTCAAATAAGTATTCAAGGTGATCGGTTCGCCGAAGTTGACATAACCTTTGCCCATATTGCGTAGCTTTTTAATCACTCGCAGCACCAAACCGGCGTTTTCTTTCTCTTTCGCCGCACCACGCAGCTCCTTAGCGTAGGTATCGACTTCCAAAACATGCTCATAACCGACATACACCGGCACCAAACTGATCGGTCGGGTCTGCCCCTCCATCAGCGCTTGCAAGGTCATCGACAACATCCCGGTTTTCGGCGCCAGCAAGCGCCCGGTGCGCGAACGCCCACCTTCAATAAAGAATTCGACCGCATAACCGCGATGAAAAAGTTCGGATAAATACTGACGAAACACGGTTGAATATAGACGGTTGCCACTGAAAGTACGGCGGATAAAAAATGCCCCCCAGCTGCGGAAACGTCCGCCGACCGGCCAAAAATTCAGATTAATTCCGGCAGCAATATGCGGTGGTACCAGCCCTTGGTGATATAACACATACGACAGTAATAGATAGTCAATATGGCTGCGGTGGCACGGAATATATACGATTTCATGCCCTTCAATCGCCAATTTTCGCACTCTGTCACCATTTTTGACATCGATACCACGATAGAGTTTATTCCACAGCCAGCCTAAAAAACGATCCGCTAAGCGCAGACTCTCATGGCTTACATCGGCGGCAATTTCGTGCAAAATATCTTCAGCATTTTTAGTCGCTTTAGCATGATCAATTTTTTTATTTTTCGCCTCATCGGCAATCGCCTCTTGCACTGCGGTAGCTTGCAAAATTTGGCGGAACATGGCTTGTCGATCCGGCAGGCGTGGACCGGTTGTGGAAGTACGTTGTTTAGCAAAGTGAATTTTGGCGACCCGGGTCAATTTAAGCGCAATTTCATCGTCACTGCCCTGCAAATGTGCCATGTCGCGCAACGACACCGCTTTGGAAAAGCGTACAAAATTATCACGCCCAAACCAAATCATCGCCCACAATTTCTGCAAACGACCTAAAAAACGCAAGTGCGGTAATTTCTTTTCACGCCCTGGCGAACGTCCCCACAGCACAGACACCGGCACCAACTGCACATCCAACTCAGGATGGCTGCGGTGCAATTCAAAATATTTGGAAAACAGCGTACGAGTATTCTCAGTCAGTTGCTGTGATTTAAAAAAACGGCGCCCTCTGTCCAAAAAGACAAAACGCGGCAGCTGGTCACCGTTAATTTTGTTATTCAATAACGGATCCGGCAGTCCCAACTGCAAGCAATTTTTGCGCAAAATCAGTAAATCGGTCTGTGAAGTGTAAGGCAATAAATATAAAAAGCACTTTTGCTTGTCCAACTCCAGCTCCCCAATCGGATCACTTGGGATAGGGTTAGATTTCACTGATAACGACAGCATAAAATTCAAAATCTTACGATAAATATTCAGAAAAATTGACATTCTTATTGTTATCCAAATTTAACGAGTTAATTAATTATTCGACACTAGGGTCTGTTGATGCTTCAGCCTATTTGCTGTTCCGCTAGCTATTCCGCTAAATTGTAAACTTTAACATAATTTCCAGTAATCGCCTATTTCCATCTTGGTCTGTGAGTCGAGCAATCGTCGTATCAGACACCATTTCTTACCGATTTAGTGATTGCACATTAGCAAATACTGTATATAATAACAGGTAAGCTGTATAAAAAAACAGGGGCTGACTATGAAACCACTAAAAGCACTCACACCACGCCAACAAAAGGTCTATGATTTTGTTCGCTCTCATTTAGAATCCACCGGTATGCCGCCCACTCGGGTGGAAATTGCCAAAGAGCTAGGCTTTCGCTCCCCCAATGCAGCGGAAGAGCATTTGAAAGCTTTAGCACGCAAAGGCGTGATCGAAATTTTATCCGGCACCTCGCGCGGCATTCGTTTATTGCTCAACGAAGAGCAAAGTGCGGTTGAAGAAGAGGAAGAAGGCTTGCCGCTGATCGGGCGGGTTGCTGCCGGGGCGCCCATTATGGCACAGCAGCATATCGAAGGCAGCTATAAAGTTGATGCGTCAATGTTTAAACCACAAGCGCATTTTTTACTAAAAGTCTATGGTATGTCGATGAAAGATATTGGTATTTTAGATGGCGATATGCTGGCGGTACACCGCACCCAAGATGTGCGCAACGGGCAGGTTGTGGTTGCCAGAATTGAAGATGAAGTCACGGTGAAACGGTTAGAAAGAAAAGGTTCGACTGTATATCTGCACGCTGAAAATGAAGAGTTTAAACCGATTGTGGTCGATCTAAAAACCGAACGGATGGAAATCGAAGGCATTGCGGTCGGTATTATTCGCAATAATGCTTGGATGTAACATTGTTCAGTTATTACTTAGCACATTAAAAAACGGCGCCATTATTATATATTGGCGCCGTTTTACTGTTAAAGTGCGGTTAGTCTAGGGTAAAGCTCACCGGAACTGACGGTGTGGAAATAACACCCGCTGGGCGCGGCCCAACTGCTCTGGCATTCTGCACCGCTTTCAAGGCGGCTTTATCCAAATCCGCATTGCCAGAAGACTTGATCACTTTCGGGTTTTGTGGCTTTCCATTCTCACTTAAGGTAAATGCCACCATCACCCGACCTTGTTTACGCATCATTCTTGCCCGCTGCGGATAGTTTTTATTGCGTTCAATTTCACGACGTAACTTAGCAAGATAGGCATCAATCTCCTTGCCACCGGCACCAGCCACATTCTGCTGAGTCGTGCTTTGTGGCCCGCTTGCCTTAGAAGCAATATTATTAGGCGACTCGACAGTTTTCGGTCCACGCGCAACATCTAACGGCTTAGGCTCTTTTTTCTTCGGTTTTTCCTTTGGTTTCTCTTTTGGTTTAGGCTTCTCTTTTGGTTTTTCCGGTTCCTTAGGCTTTTCCTCTTTCGGCGGCTCAGGTTTAACCGTTGGATCTGGAATTTCTTCTTTCGGCTCCGGCACCTCTTCTTTAATCGGCTCCGGTTCAGGTTCTGGTTCGGCTTCTACCATTGCCATCATCATTTCCATCGAGATGGTAGTACTGATCTCATTACTCACCTGTCCATTTGCACTTTCATCCGCCAGCGAACGAACGACCACCAGCAATAACAACAACGCAATCGCCAGATGAAAAACCAAAGAGACTACAAACCCAATTAGAGAACGGCGTTTTTGCATCACTGATTACCCTGTGGCTTTAACGTGACAATCGCCACATTCTTAATATCGTTTTTGGAAAACACATCAGTAATATCAACAAACTCCTGAAAAGGCGTCGCAGCATCAACTTTAAGCGTAACTTTCTGAGCTTTGTCCCATTTCGCCACTTCGTCAGCCAGCGCTTCTTTATTGATCGGCTTATCGTTATAGTACAGCTCGCCAGTTTCGGTCACTGTCAGCAATTTTGCCAAATCATCGGCTTTCATGGTCACGCTACTACTGGCTTTCGGCACATTCACCTGAATTTTGCCTTGTGAAATAAACGATGCCGTCACCAATACAATCGCCAACAGCACCAGCATAATATCCAAAAAAGGGATAATATTGATTTCATCAAATTTCTTCACCACACTTCCCCTTGCAATTAAACCTGCTGCTGTTTTTCGTTAAAGGCAAACCATTTCAATTTATTGACATCTACTTTTCGATTCAAACCGTTATAAAACACCATTGACGGAATCGCCACCAGGATCCCGACAGCGGTTGCTTTCAGTGCCAAGGAGAGGTTGACCATAATCGATGCCGCATCAATATCTCCACCAGATTGCCCCATGGTATAAAATGTTAACAAAATCCCGATCACCGTTCCCAACAACCCAACATAAGGTGCGTTTGACCCAATGGTTGAAATTGTGGTCAAATTGCGGGTCAAATCAATCTCCAGCTCATGAATCGTGTCATATTGTTCCACCTTGACCTGACTAAAAAAAATGATGCGTTCGATTACCATCCATAACATGATAAAACTCATCAATGCCAGCGTTCCCAAGATGATATAATCGGTATACTGCTCTAAAAATTCAAATAAATGATTCATTTACAACCTGCCTAGCCAAATATCGATAAAATAAAGAATAAAAAATACAAAGTGCGGTAACACTTTGTATTCTTGTAAGTGAGAATTACTTTCATTATTGTATCTAATTTATCCACTGGCGTAAATCAGAATTTTGGATCAATGAGGCGAAAAGTCAGCGCAAACAGATTGATGTTTCATATCGAGCTTATTCTTGTAATAATCCTTGTGCTAATAAATATTGACGTGCGACTGCTTTTGCCGATCGGTTTTCAACCTTAACCGCATAATTCATCTCTATCATCTGCTGTTCGCTGATTTTATCGGCTAATTGATTCAAAATAACCATTAACTTCGGATATTTAGCTAATGTTTCCGCACGTAACAATGGTGCTGCCTGATAGGCTGGAAACAACTGCCTGTCATCACGTAACAACGTCAAATGGTGCTGTTTTATTTCACTATCGGTCGAATACGCATCGGCAATTTGTGTTTCATTATTCAATAGGCTTTGATAACGCAACGCCGGTTCCATCGTTTTGACCGTTAAATTCAGCCCATAACGAGATTTCAAGCCTTGGTTACCGTCTTCACGATCATTAAACTCAAGGGTAAAACCGGCAACCGCACTTTGCTCAACCTTGCGCAAATCAGAGATCGTTGCCAGCCCATGCTGCTGAGCGTATTCATTTTTCACTACCACCGCATAGGTATTCTGAAACTGCATCGGCAACAAATATACTAAATTATCTTGCTGCTGAATCTGTGTTTTAGCATATTGATATACTGCATTTGGCTCCGTTTCAGCAAAGCCTGAATTCGGCAACAAGGTCGTCACAATCGTGCCACTAAATTCAGGGTAGATATCAATATCGCCACGCTTCAAAGCGTTATATAAAAAAACAGTTTTACCGAAATTAGGTTTCAGCACCACTTTTATATCGGAATTGGCTTCGATCAATTGTTGATACAGATTGATTAAAATATCCGGCTCACTCCCCAATTTTCCGGCAATGATCAGCGTATTATCATGCTGCTTACTCTTAAAAAACGTACTGCCGACCGTCAAACTACCAAGCACCAGCAAAAGTGCGGTCACAAAAATAATTCCGATGGGTTGCAGTCGCAGCCGAGCTAAATAACTAATGGCATAGTGCGCCAACATTGCCAACAAGGCGGAAGAAAATGCACCGATTAAGATCAGTGCACTATTATTGCGGTCAATACCTAATAAAATGAAGCTGCCTAAGCCGCCGGCACCGATCAACGCAGCCAATGTTGCAGTACCAATCACCATCACGGTGGAAGTGCGGATGCCGGCAATAATCATCGGCAATGCCAGAGCTAAACGATATTTTTTCAATTTTTCAAAGGAGGTCATGCCAAAAGCTTCGGCAGCCTCTTCCAGCGAGGACGGAATTTCGCGTAATCCGGTATAGGTGCTGTTCAGAATCGGGAAAATCGCATATGCGACCAGTGCGATAATGGTCGGCAGTTTACCGATACCGACCAATGGGATGAGCAATCCCAGCAGCGCTAAAGACGGAATCGTTTGCAAGATACCGCTTAATTGCAATGACCAATTGGCTGCACGTTGATATTTCTCTAACAGCACCGCCAACGGCAATGCAATTAATACTGCTAGCAGCACCGACAATAATGATAACTGCAAATGGACTAAAATCGCTTGTAGCCATTCTTGCTGACGGCTTAGCAATGTGGTTAGAAAATCGCTCATTCTGTCCTGCCTACGGCTTCAACCGGTTGAAAAAAACGCTGTACATAGTCATTTGCCGGTTTTTGCAAAATAGTTTGCGGCGCAGCAAGCTGCTGTAAAATACCGTCTTTCATTACGCCGATTCGGTCGCCTAATTTCAAGGCTTCTTCTACATAGTGAGTAACAAAAACGATAGTCGGAGCAAATTCACGGTGAATTTGCAAAATCAAATTCTGCAATTCCAAACGAGAAATCGGGTCTAAGGCGCTGAATGGTTCATCCATCAAAATAATTTTCGGTTCGGCAATAACGGCACGCAAAATGCCAATTCGTTGCTGTTCGCCGCCGGATAATTCAGCAGGTTTACGCGTAAGATAGTCGAGCGGCAGCTGTACTTTTTCCAATAACTCATGCGTGCGTGCGGTGATTCGCTTTTTATCCCAACCTTTCAATGCTGGGATCAGGGCAATATTCTCCGCTACCGTCATATTGGGAAATAGCGCAATTTGCTGCAAAACATAGCCCATTTCCAAGCGCAGTCGACGCTTGTTATACTCACGACTATTTTTACCGGCAATAATAATTTCACCACCATCTTTGTCGATCAATCCATTCAGCATTTTCAATAATGTTGTTTTGCCACTGCCGCTTTCCCCCACTAACACAAAAAACTCACCGCAGTGGATCTTCATGCTGACATTCCGTACTGCTATTTTATCTGCGTAATGTTTACTGACATCTTGTAGCTCGATCATCATGATCTCCGTTTTCGGTGCTAGGATTTCAACGTCAAAATCATACGTTGAACTATAAAGATTACTCTCTCACTTAGCCCATGTCGCAAAGTGATCAATGACAATATGAAAGTGCGGTTAAGTTTGAATTTAATTGGGCTGGCTAGTTGCTGCCCGTTGGCTGCGCTGGTAAATTTCCAATGCTTGCGGCAATACTTCAGCCAAGTTGGCTTCCCGTTCAGCATAAGCTGGGTGTGTCGAGGCTAATTGGCGGAGAAAGCCATTATTGTCGCCGGAAAATTCATACATCTTTGCCCACAATCGCTTGGCAGCATTTGGATTATAGCCGCCTTCCGCCATGATCAGCAGCCCCAATCGATCGGCTTCCAGCTCGCTGCTGCGCGAATAAGGTTTATTCACCGCATATTCCGGTGCCAAAACCACTGCACTACCTGCATAATTGACTAAACTAGAGGCAGCTACTGATCCAAACAAACCAAGTGCATAACTGGCTCGACTAATGTTTACCTGATGTTTGCCATGCTCTTTGACGACATGCGCCATCTCATGTGCCAAAATCAGCGCCAATTCATCATCACTTAATTTTAGAACTTCAAGCAACCCGGTATAAATGACCATTTTTCCACCAGGCATTGTCCATGCCCCGGCCTCTTTCGGATTGCGCAATACGACTATCTGCCAATCGAAAGCACTACCACTCTGATTGCTTTTCTCCGCAATCGGGTGCAAACGAGCAAAAACTCGCTGTACTCGCAGTGCGGCTTCAGAGTTGTGTTCCACCACCCCGAACATTTCCATTTGATTGACCATGCGCTGATAACTTTTGGCAGAACGCTGATTCAGATTTTCGCTGCTGGTACAGCCCAGCAGCGAAAATAATAGCGCAACCACCACCCAAAAACGGGCGTCTCTCATGATTTATACCGTTCCATTAACTTATCAACCGGCTTTATTTGATTTTTTATATAATTCCAGCGCATCCGGCATCAGCTTACGCAAATTAGCTTCACGCGCTGAATCGGTTGGGTGAGTGGAGATCAAACCTTCCAATGCGCCACCAGAACCACCACTGGCGGCACTCATTTTCTGCCACAGGCTGATCGACGCTTCAGGATCATAACCGGCTTCCGCCATCAGCAATAAACCGATCTCATCCGCTTCGGTTTCATTGCTGCGTGAAAATGGTTTATTCAAGCCGTACTCTTGCGTCAAACCAACAACCGTACTGAAATCATAACCGGTGGCGGCAGATAGCGCTACATTGCCAATGCTGCCCAAAAGGCCGGTCGCCATATTAAAATTCACTTTTTGCTTGCCGTGTTCTTTCAATGCGTGCGCCATTTCATGCCCCATCACCACCGCAATTTCGTTATCATTTAATTTCAAACGATCGACCAAGCCGGTATAAAACATCATTTTTCCGCCCGGCATCGCCCATGCGTTCAATTCATTGTTTTTCATCACCGTAATCTGCCATTGAAACGGCACACCGGTGTCATTGGCTTTTTCCGCATATGGCTTGATTCTCTGGAATACTTTTTGGATCCGTTTTGAGGTCGCTGAGGTCGTATCAATCACCCCCTGCCGTTTCATTTCATTAATCGTTTGAGTATAACTGCTAGCCGCTTGCTGATTAATAGTTTGCGTGTCAGCACAACCTGCCAAGCCAACAGATAACATCAACGCCAAGGTCATTGCTTTGAATTGCTTTTTCATCATTAGCTCCTCATTGATTAAAAAAATACCGCACTTTTTACAAAGCGCGGTATAAAATTAACTCATTCATATTGCATGAAACGATGTTATTTCTTGGCACGCTCAAACGAGGTTTTAATCTCTTCACGCGCTGCTTCAACACCTTCCCAGCCGTCCACTTTCACCCATTTTCCGGCTTCCAGTGCTTTGTAGTTTTCAAAGAAATGTTGAATCTGTGCTTTTAGCAATGCAGGTACATCGTTAATGTCTTTGATGTGATCATACTCTTTGCTAAGCTTGCTGTGTGGTACCGCGATCAATTTAGCATCTGAGCCGGCTTCGTCAGTCATTTTCAACACGCCGACCGGACGGCAACGGATCACCGAGCCAGGAAGTAATGGATAAGGGGTTGGCACCAGCACATCAACCGGATCACCGTCTAACGACAGGGTATTGTTGATGTAGCCGTAGTTGGCAGGATAGAACATGGCAGTCGCCATGAAACGATCGACGAACACCGCACCGGAGTCTTTATCTACTTCATATTTAATTGGATCTGCATTGGCAGGGATTTCAATCACCACATAAATATCATCTGGCAGTTCTTTACCGGCAGGGACTTTTTCTAAACCCATGTTATATTCCTTTTCAATTTGTGAATGTCAATAAACTTGCTGAATTATAGCCTTAATCTTTTGCTTTTGTCGAGAAGATCAACGACGAGAAGTCGCAGCAAACAAGCAAAGTGCGGTAGCACAGACCGCACTTTACAACTGAATCTACAATTTTTCTACCAACTCAACCGCTGCACCAATATAATTCGCCGGCGTCAGTTGTTTTAAGCGCTCTTTTTCTGCTGCAGGAATAGACAAGCCATCAATAAACGCCTGCATGGCCGCTGCGTCCACGCGTTTGCCACGGGTCAGCTCTTTCAATTTCTCGTACGGTTTTTCAATACCGTAACGGCGCATTACCGTTTGGATCGGCTCGGCCAGCACTTCCCAGTTTTGATCCAGTTCGGCACGCAAATGGGCTTCGTTGACTTCTAACTTGCTGATGCCTTTGCTGCTGGCGGCATAAGCGATCAAGCTATAGCCCAGGCCAACCCCAAGATTACGCAACACAGTCGAATCGGTGAGATCACGCTGCCAGCGAGAAATCGGCAGTTTCGCGCCCAAATGCGCCATCACCGCGTTCGCTAAACCTAAATTGCCTTCCGAATTCTCAAAATCAATCGGATTGACTTTGTGTGGCATCGTTGACGAGCCGATTTCGCCGGCAATCGTGCGCTGTTTGAAGTGATTCAGGGCGATATAACCCCACATATCACGGTCAAAATCAATAATAATAGTGTTAAAACGCGCAATGTTGTCAAACAGCTCGGCGATATAATCATGCGGTTCGATTTGCGTGGTATATGGATTCCAAGTGATCCCCAAACTTTCGACAAATTCTTGGCTGAACACATGCCAATCGATATCTGGATACGCCGACAAATGGGCATTATAGTTGCCGACCGCACCATTGATTTTGCCTAAGATTTCCACTTGTTGCAGCTGTTTCACCTGACGCTGCAAACGATACACCACATTCGCCATTTCTTTGCCAACAGTGGACGGAGAAGCCGGTTGCCCGTGGGTGCGCGACAACAACGGGATGGTTTTAAACTGTTCTGCCAAATCTTTGATTTCACTGATCAGCTTCTGCCACGCTGGCAAAACCACCTCGTCACGTGCGGTTTTCAGCATCAAGGCATGCGATAAGTTGTTGATATCCTCCGAGGTACAAGCGAAATGGATAAACTCGCTCACCGTCGCCAATTCCGGCAGGGCTTCGGATTTCTCTTTTAAGAAATATTCCACCGCTTTCACATCATGGTTGGTCGTGCGTTCAATGTCTTTAATCCGTTGCGCATCGGCGAGGGAAAAATCCGCCACGATCTGATTCAAATAATCGTTCGCCTGTGGTGAAAGAACAGCAACTTCAGCGATTTCAGCGGTTGCCGCTAATTTTTGCAACCAACGGACTTCGACCTCCACCCTAAATTTCAGCAACCCAAACTCACTGAATATTGAACGTAAACTGGCGGCTTTGTCTTGATAACGACCGTCAATCGGCGAAAGTGCGGTTAAAGCATTAAGTTCCATTAAAGAAAACTCCGTGTGATGAAATTAAAGAGAAGAATAAATCTGTTGTGCATGTTGGTAATATTTGTTACGGCTGAACAACAATTTCAGGCGCGAACCGCCCAACTGCCGCCACAACACCGCTGAACGAATGCCGCACAGCAAAGTGGCACGCACCCGATTTTGAATCGCCGTTTGCTGCAAATACACCGGCGAACCTTTCACTTGAATCTTCGCCCCTAGCGGACTGATCACATCGACATAAATCGCAGCGATGCTGGCGATCATCTGGTCATCAAGCAGCTCAAAATGTTGTAGCTGGCGGTCCAAGCCTTGAATGCGGCTGCCCAATAGCTGCTTGCTTTGTGGGTTCTTTTCCAGCTTAGCTTCCAATGCGATCAAACTCATCCAATAGCGCCCGACGTTAATGTCCATCTCACCCTTGGCACCGGAAACCTGCTCCAGCAAGGTGCTCAGTCCCAGGGTTAAATTGTGCGGATCATCGCCGTAAACGTCCAACGTGGATTTTGGTGAGGTGTTGATTAATGATTTCAGTGACACCGCAAACGCCGCTTGATCGGCACTGCCCTGCTCCGAAAATTGCCGCACCAACTTCGCCGCCTGACAAACACCGGCTAGGGCAAGGGTGAGATCATGATAGTCTGCCATAGTTATTTCGATAGAGTCCTGCTGTTTAAATTGGATTAAGTTTACATTAAATTTGCAACGGGCTCTAGGGTTTGTTTAACGGTTGAAAATCAAACCAGATCTGGTAGCTACTTCGATCTGTTCATCACTCAATGTTTTAAATTAAGTGCTCGTTGGTTTTCATTCCTGATTATTTACCAGCCCCGCCACAAACGGTAAATTACGCCATTTATGTTGCCAAGGCAAGCCGTAGCCGACCAGTAAATCGTCGTTTTGCATTTCGTAGGCGTAATATTGTTTCACTGGAATATCCACCCGTCCCGGTTTAACAAACAAGGTGGCAATCGCAAGGGATTTTGGGGCGAAGGTTTGCAGGTGTGCGACTAAACGCTTCATCGTGCCGCCGGATTCAATGGCATCGTCGATTAAAATCACATCACGGTTTGTGATCTCAATATTCTGGTGGTACACAATTACGGATTGATTTTGGCGGTCACCCGGGGTGTGTGGGCAGGAGATGTAGTCCATTTCGATTTCGAACGTGAATTTGCGAACCAAATCGGCAGTAAATAAAATCCCACCGGGCACGACGGTGATCACCACCGCACTTTGATTTTGTGAATGCTGATATTGTGCATTTAGTAAGGCCGCCACTGTTGCCACGCCCTGTTGTATCGCACTTTCACTCAATACCACATCACCAATAGTTGTCATCATTCTGTTTCCTCTGTCTAGCTGACATCTTTCGAATAATAATTCAATGCGGTTTGCCAGGCCCAGCCCTGTTTTGCCCAAAAGGCATTGCCGCTTTGGTTGTCAGCGAAGACTAACAAGCGGGCTTTGCTGATCTGCTGTTGTGCCAATTGTTGTTCAAGATGCTGTAAAAGTGCGGTGCCGATGCCTTTACCCTGAACGTTTTGTGCCACTGCCATATGGTAAATCGTAGCACGGCGCCCATCGTAGCCGCACATAATCACACCGAGCAGTTGCTCAGCTTGTACAGCGACAAAATTCAGTTCAGGATTGAAAGCAAGAAACGCGGCAATCGCTTGTTCGTTATCATCCACTGCGCTCATACCCATACCGGGGGTGTTGCGCCACAGTTCGGCAACTTGCGCATAATCATCGGCTTGCATTGGGCGGATGGTGAACACTGAAAGTGCGGTAGTCATTCGCTTATCACTCACTACTTAATGGCACTTTTGACCGCACTTTCGATAATGCCGCCACCGAGGCAAACTTCACCCTGATAAAACACCGCCGATTGCCCCGGTGTCACCGCAATTTGCGGCTGGTCGAACCGCACTTCTATCCTCTCATCATCAAGCGGCAGAATTTCACAGCCAATATCCTCTTGGCGATAACGGGTTTTGACTGTACAACGCAACACTTGGCGAATCGGTTCACGACTGACCCAATGCAATTGTTGTGCAAGAAGACCGCTGGACAATAATGCGGAATTATCCAAGCCTTGCGCCACGATTAGCGCATTGTTAACCAGGTCTTTCTCGACCACATACCACGCATTTTCGTCTTTGCCTTTCACTCCGCCAATCCGCAAGCCCTTACGCTGTCCGAGGGTATGATACATCAAGCCGTCATGCCGTCCGATCACGTCGCCTTCAAGGGTTCGGATTTCTCCCGGCTGTGCCGGCAGATAGCGTGCCAAAAAGTCTTTAAATTTACGTTCACCGATAAAACAAATTCCGGTCGAATCTTTTTTCTTGGCGGTGATCAGCCCCAGCTCTTCGGCAATTTGGCGCACCAGCGGCTTTTCCAATTCTCCGACCGGAAACAGACTTTGCGCCACTTGTTGATGGCTCAGGGTATACAAAAAATAGCTCTGATCCTTGTTGTTATCCAAACCACGCAGCAGTTGCACCTTAGCACCAACCGCACTTTGCCTGTTTTCGTCAAGCACCGAACGGCGCACATAGTGGCCGGTGGCAATATAATCCGCCCCTAGATCTTCGGCGGCATACTCCAGAAAGGCTTTGAATTTAATCTCTTTATTGCACAAAATATCCGGATTAGGCGTGCGCCCTGCCTTATATTCAGTTAAGAAATGCTCAAATACATTATCCCAATATTCGGCGGCAAAATTGATTTTGTGCAGTTGAATACCCAGTTTATCGCAAACGGCTTGCGCATCGGCTAAATCGGTTGCGGCGGTGCAATAATCACTGTCGTCGTCCTCTTCCCAGTTTTTCATAAACAGCCCTTCAACTTGGTAGCCTTGCTGCTGCAGAATATAGGCAGAAACGGAAGAGTCAACGCCGCCGGACATACCGACAATCACTTTTTTACCAGCGTTAAGCGTTTTTTGCGCATCGCTAAGCGGGTTTAATTTCTCAAAAGTTGCTGAGATTAAGCTCATTGAAAATCCAATTGTTTGACATAAAAGAATAGTTTAGGATTACCGAAAATCGGGCAGCAATCACTGACCTTCGATACGGCGACATTAGATAATGCGTTCCTGCTGTTGCAGCTTTTGCTGTCTGGCGGCTTCAGCGGCCATTTTGGCTTTGCGATTGTCACAAGGTTCCGGACAATCACACACTTTGTCCAAGCCTAAGCTGGCGATACCGCCACAACTGCCGTGAATCGATTTGCGCTTAACCCAATAACCAATCGACATCGCCAAAATAACCAAGACGAAAAAGCCAAAGGTAATCAAAAATAGTTTCATTCTCTCTCTTTCTCCTACTATTATTGCGCCAACATCGGTTTGAACGCTGATGACATTCTAATCTCAAAGCCATTATTTGTCTTGATAATCAGGTAAACCGCCAAATTATTTTTTTCGGCAATCTCTAGTGCTTTATCAGCACCGAGTACGAAAAGTCCGGTTGCCAAGCCGTCAGCGGTCATACAAGAAGGAGACAAAACTGTGATTGAAACCAAATTATGACCGATCGGCTTACCGGTTTTGGGATCGATCTCATGGGAGAAGCGCACCCCGTCCTGTTCGAAATAGTTGCGATAATCACCCGAAGTCGCCATCGCCATATTTTGTAACCCGATAATTTGCTGTACCGCTCTTGAACCGTCAAACTCCGGTTTTTCAATAGCGATTTGCCAGGCTTTCCCCTCTTTGTTCAAGCCCTTAGCCCGCACTTCACCACCAATTTCGACCATATATTGCTGGATATGCAGCGAATCTAAATAATCAGCCAATTGGTCGACACCGAAGCCCTTGGCAATCGCAGACAGATCAATATATAAGTTTGGTACGCTTTTACGCAGTTGATATTGCCCGTCTTGTTTATCCAAATGCAGCTTCTCAATCCCAACCCAGGCACGGCGATCTTGAATCTCTTGCTCTGTCGGTGCTTTATCCGGGCGGTTTTCCGGTCCGAATCCCCACAAATTAACCAATGGTCCGACCGTGATATCCAAGGCGCCCTCGGTCATTTGGTTTAAGCGAATCGCTTCTTCAACCACCTTACCAAATTCCGGCGCAATTGCAAACGGTGTATCCACTTGTTGTAATTGATTGAAGCGTGAAATTTCCGACTCTTTTTGGTAGGTCGACATTTGCCGATTCACTTCTTGCAAAGTGCGGTCTAGCGCCTTTTGTACCTCACCCGGTGACGGTAAATCCAATTTACTGTCCGCCAAATATTTGACATTATAAGTGGTGCCCATGGTTTTGCCACCAAAAACCACTTCTGTGCTTTTATCACCACAAGCAATCACACTGACGCTAATAAAAAAGGCTAGCCCGATACGGGCCAGCCAATAACTTACTTGTTTTAATAACATTTTTTCATTCCAAAATGGTTATCAACCGCCAAAGTCGTCTAAGAGGATGTTCTCATCTTCAACGCCCAAGTTTTTCAACATGCCGATTACGGCGGCATTCATCATCGGCGGTCCACACATATAGTATTCACAATCTTCCGGTGCTTCATGATTTTTCAGATAGTTTTCATACAATACGTTGTGGATAAAGCCGGTGTAGCCGTCCCAATTATCTTCCGGTAACGGATCAGACAAGGCCACATGCCATTTGAAGTTGTCATTTTCCGCTTGCAAACCGTCAAAATCTTCCACATAAAACATCTCACGTTTGGAGCGAGCGCCGTACCAATAGGTCATTTTACGTTTGGATTTCAAGCGTTTTAATTGATCAAAGATATGTGAACGCATCGGCGCCATACCGGCAC
The DNA here is from genome assembly GCF_006228025.1 of Testudinibacter crocodili. Taxonomy (NCBI): domain Bacteria; kingdom Pseudomonadati; phylum Pseudomonadota; class Gammaproteobacteria; order Pasteurellales; family Pasteurellaceae; genus Testudinibacter; species Testudinibacter crocodili. Next base: position 16,663 of record NZ_VDHF01000057.1, on the reverse strand, counting down.
CACCACCGACAAACACCATTTCGGCGTCAGTATCTTTGGCAAAGAATTCACCGAACGGTCCAGAGATGGTTACTTTATCACCCGCTTTCAATGACCAGATATAAGACGACATTTGTCCCGGCGGTGCATCAGGCTGTTTCGGTGGCGGCGTTGCGATCCGCACGTTCAACATGATGATCCCTTTCTCTTCTGGATAGGATGCCATTGAGTAAGCACGTGTGATCGGCTCATCCACTTTAGAAACATAGCGGAATAAATTGAATTTATCCCAATCTTCACGATACTCTTGCGGCACATCAAAGTCGCTGTATTTGACGGTATGCGGATCCGCTTCAATCTGAATATAACCACCAGCACGGAACGGCACTTCTTCGCCTTCCGGAATTGCCAATTTTAACTCTTTGATAAAGGTCGCTTTGTTGTCATTAGAAATAACGGTACATTCCCATTTTTTCACGCCGAAAATTTCCGGCTCGACTTCCACTTCCATGTCGGTTTTGACGTTAACCTGACACCCCAAACGCCAGCCTTCTTTGGCTTCTTTTTTGCTGATATGGGAAAGTTCGGTTGGCAAAATATCACCGCCGCCATGTAATACTTTTACCTTACATTGACCGCAAGAACCGCCGCCGCCGCAAGCAGAAGACAAGAAAATACCTTCGCTCGCCAATGCGCCTAACAACTTGCCGCCCGCAGGCAATTTAATCGCTTTGCTCGGATCTTCATTGATGCCGATAGTAATGTCACCGGAATTGACCAGCTTGGATTTGGCGAATAGAATTAACACCACCAATACCAGCACGATCACGGTAAACATTGCGATACCTAAAATGATTTCCATCTGCTATTCCTCTCTTTACAACTGAATGCCGGAGAATGACATAAAGCCAAGCGCCATCAAGCCTACCGTGATAAATGTTATTCCCAAGCCACGTAAACCTTTTGGCACATCGGAATATTTCATTTTTTCGGTCAACCCGGCTAAGGCAACGATGGCCAACATCCAACCAGTGCCCGCTCCGATACCGTAAACCACGGATTCAGCAAAATTATAATCACGTTGTACCATGAAGGACACGCCACCGAAAATCGCACAGTTTACAGTGATCAACGGCAGGAAAATCCCTAAGGCGTTATACAATGCCGGGAAATATTTATCTAAAATCATTTCCAGAATTTGTACCAAGGCCGCAATCACACCAATAAAGGTAATAAAGTTAAGGAAACTGAGGTCAACACCTTCAACCAAAGCACCGTCTTTTAAGATCAGGTTATACACCACGTTATTGGCCGGTACCGCAATGCCCAATACCACGATAACCGCAATGCCCAAACCAAAGGCTGTCGATACCTTTTTCGATACCGCCAGGAAAGTACACATGCCAAGGAAGAAAGCCAGTGCCATATTTTCGATAAAAATCGAACGCACAAAAAGACTGATATAGTGTTCCATGCTTATTTACTCTCCACTTGTTCCGGTTTGTAGGTTCTTAATAACCAGATAACGAAACCGATAATAAAGAATGCACTTGGCGCTAACAAGAATAGGCCATTCGGTTGATACCAGCCACCGTTGTTCACGGTTTCCATAATGGTCACACCGAACAATTTTCCGGATCCAATCAGTTCACGCAGAAATGCTACCACGATTAAAATCGCACCATAGCCTAAGCCATTACCGATTCCGTCAATAAAACTGTCTACCGGGCCTTCCTTCATCGCAAACGCTTCTGCACGTCCCATAACGATACAGTTGGTGATAATCAAACCGACGAATACCGAGAGCTGCTTGGAAATATCATAAGCGTAAGCCCGCAAAATTTGGTCAACTAAGATAACCAAAGAGGCAATAATCGCCATTTGCACGATAATCCGCACGCTGTTTGGAATAAAGTTGCGAATGCAAGAAATAAAGAAACTGGAAAACGCAGTAACGAATATTACCGCAATCGCCATCACCACTGCGGTTTCCAACTTGGTTGTCACCGCCAACGCAGAACAGATCCCGAGGATTTGCAATGCAATCGGGTTGTTATCCAAGATAGGGGATAACAATAAGCCCTTTCTACCTTTTAACTCAGCCATTGTTTAATACTCCTGTTCTTAATTTTTCCAAGAACGGACCGAAACCGTTTTTACCAAACCAGAATTTGAAACTAGCGTCGACGCCGTTCGCTGTTAGCGTAGCACCAGATAACGCATCGATTCCGTGTTCTTTATTGGCCGAACCGCCTTTGGCAACAAATAACGCTTCTTGTCCCTGGGCATCATAAATTTTCTTACCTGGGAATTGGGCTTGCCAGCCCGGATTTTCAATTTCACCGCCCAAGCCCGGCGTTTCACCGTGTTGATAATAGGTGATACCGTCAATCGTATTGCCGTCAGGTTGTACCGCCACAAAACCGTACATCACTGACCACAGCCCAGAGCCATAAATCGGTAACACGATTTTGTCCACATGTCCCTGATCATTTTTGACAAGATAAACCTCCGCCAAATTGGCACGGCGACGAATTTTGGCCAAGTCATCTTTGGCAGGTAGCGCAATGCTGGCTTGCGGATTTTTAACCGCAGCAGCTGCATCAAATCCTGCTTGTTCCGGTGCATATTCACCGCTATTTAGATCGACCAGACGCGGCTCAATATTTTTTGCATAGACTTCATTAATATTGATGCCCGGCTTCAACAAACCGGCCACGCTCAGGATATTTTTTTGTTTATCCAGTAATTTTTGCTTCTCTTGTGCCGGTTTTAAGCTCACTGCCGAGCCAGCAACAATAATAGAGCAGACCAAGCTGATCAAAAGGATCACCAGAATTGTGCCTGCAAAACTGTCTTTTTTAAACATTGCGAGCTCTCCTACGTTTGATATTTGCCTGAACGACCAAGTAGTCAAATAACGGCGCAAACAAATTAGCAAATAGAATCGCTAACATCATCCCTTCCGGGTAAGCCGGATTAACTACACGGATCAAGACGCACATTGCTCCGATTAAAATACCGTACCACCATTTGCCTTTATTGGTGAAAGAGGCTGACACCGGATCGGTTGCCATAAACAGCATCCCTAACGCAAAGCCACCCAACACTAAATGCCAATGCCAAGGCATCGCAAATAATGGGTTAGTCTCGGAACCGATCAGATTAAACAGCGTCGAAATCGCGATCATCCCAATCATTACGCCGGCAATAATCCGCCAAGACGCAATGCGGGCAAACACGATAATTGCAGCACCGATTAACAGTGCCAAGGTAGAGACTTCACCGATAGAGCCCGGAATATTACCTAAAAATGCGTCCATCCATTGAATCGGCTGACCGGTAACCACATGTTTCAGTCCCGCTTCTCCACCGTTTGCCCACTGTGAAAGTGCGGTTGCGCCAGAAAAACCGTCTGCTGCGACCCAAACTGCATCGCCGGAGATTTGTCCCGGATAAGCAAAAAACAGGAATGCACGTCCCGCTAATGCAGGGTTCATAAAGTTTTTACCCACACCGCCAAACACTTCTTTGGCAACAACAACCCCGAATGTAGCTGCCAAGGCGGCTTGCCATAACGGTAGCGTTGGTGGAACAATAAGTGCTAATAAAATTGAGGTGACAAAGAACCCTTCATTAATCTCATGGCGGCGAATTGTCGCAAATACCACTTCCCAGAAACCGCCCACCGCAAAAATAACTGCATAGATTGGTAAAAAGAAAATGGCACCCAACACAATTTTCGCCAGCACACCCGCACTTTGCGACAATATGCCAAGCATATCAGCCAGTGCAAAATGCCAGTCATTGGCAATATTTTGTGCGACATTTTGCGCAAAAACGTCTGGTGATGCCAAGCTGCCTAATGCCAACAATGATTGCGCACCGACGTTATACATTCCATAGAACATGGCAGGAAACAGTGCTAACCAAACCAATACCATCATGCGTTTCGAGTCGATCGCATCACGAACGTGCGAAGACTTGTGTGTCACCGTACCCGGCGTATATAAAAATGTAGCGGTGGCTTCATACAACGCATACCATTTTTCATATTTTCCGCCCGGCAAAAACGCAGGTTCGATTTTCTCTAAAAAATGTTTTAAACCCATTTTTAACCTTCCTTCTCGATCTTATCTAGCGCAGCACGCAAGATTGGACCATATTCATTTTTACCCGGACAGACAAAAGTACACAGCGCCAAATCTTCTTCATCAAGCTCCAAGCAACCTAAGGCTTGTGCACTGTCAGTGTCACCTGCGCTCAAATCACGCAATAGCAGAGTCGGGATAATATCCAACGGTACGACGCGTTCATATGAACCGATCGGCACCATTGCGCGGTGTCCACCGTGCAACGCTGAAGTAAAGTTAAATAATTTGTTGCCGAAATGCCCCAATACGGTACGGGTAACCGAAAACTTATTTGCACCCGGCATGATCCAGCCTAAGAACTCTTTTTCACGCCCTTCGGCAATCACCGAAACTTGTAACGCATAACGTCCCAAATAGTCATGCGGACCAACCGCAGTGGTACCACTCAGTACTGAGCCGGAAATTACACGGTTTTCACCGTCTTTCAATTGGTTGGCTGTTAATTGTGAAAGGTTGGCGCCCAAGCGAGTGCGTAACAATGTCGGATTCTTCACTTGTGGACCCGCTAGCGCAACCACTCGTTCCACATACAATTCTCCAGTGGTAAACAATTTACCAATTGCAATCACGTCTTGATAATTCAGATACCAAACTGATTTGGTGGCACTGACTGGGTCTAAAAAGTGAATATGTGTACCACTTAATCCGGCAGGATGCGGGCCGGCAAACTCTTCGATTTGCAGCTTCTCGATTTGTGGTGTATTAATCGATGAACCCGCTGCTTTGCACAGATACAGCTTGTTACTATTCAAACGACTCAACACCAACAAGCCATCTTGAAATGCTTGCTGATTTTCTTGAATAATCACTGTTGGATCAGCTGCTAATGGGTTGCTGTCCATGGCGTTGACAAAAATAGCTGCCGGGATGCTATCAACTGCAGGCGTTTTGCTGAACGGACGCATACGAAGTGCGGTCCACAGACCGGACTCCAGCAAATTTTGACGAACCTGTTCGTCACTTAACGACGACAGTTGCTGAGGCTCATAGCGGTTAAAGGTAACTTGTTCATTTCCTTCAATGCGAATCACCACTGATTGTAATACACGCTTAGCGCCACGATTAATTGCCGTCACGGTGCCACTTGCCGGTGCGGTAAATACCACACCTGGGTTTTTCTTATCAGAGAAAAGCACCTGACCTTTCTTGACAACATCCCCTTCGCGGACACTCATAGACGGACGCATACCCACATAATCTTCGCCAAGCACCGCAACGTCAGTAATGGCAGGGCCATTCTGGATTACCTGTGCCGGCTTCCCTGAAATTGGAAGATCCAAGCCTTTCTTAATTGTAATCATATTGTTAGCACTACTTTTAGTTAGGTTTACATCACGACTGCTACCGCAAGATCATCGCTGGCAACAGCCTCGTTTTGAGCAATGAATGGCGAAAAAGTTTTACCGTATCGCGACGAGGATCGCCGATAAAGACTTACCGCTCAAACATAAAAGTTAAAACTCAAATTCTGGTTCTCTCGAAAAGCTGTATTTGCTCCTTACATTCACAAAACAAGCTGTCTCGAGTGGTTAAATTTTTGATAATAGAAACGGCTTATTGTAACCAATTCACCCCCTATAATTCTACTTTAACCACGACTTTTTTTGATCTGAGTCCATTATTTTACTAAATTTGTTATCACAGTGTTACGAAATAACTACAAGGAGTTAATCACCATGTCCCATACAATTCGGTGATGGCAAGACTTGTTGCTGTTTTTCTCGCCATTCCGTTTCGTCATAGGCATGAATTGCCAAAGCGTGAATAGCATTGTTTTGTGGCTGGACGAGCTGATAGATTTTTTGATGACGAGCCACCGCCCGCAAGCCATTAAATGCCGCTGCGACCACAATCACTTTAAAATGCGAATTCGCCCCTTTACCGGAAGCGTGCATATGACTTTCATTAACCACGTCTAGATAGCTAGGCTGCAATGCCTGTTGCAAAAGTGCGGTAATCTGTTGCTGATCCATAAAAACTCCCACGTTCAAATAAAATGAATAAAATAGTGATTTTGTGGTCTAACGCTATACTTTGTTACGTTAGTTTGCAACAATAACCCTCAGATATTTTACAGACCCTAAGGAGATAAAATGAAACAAGCCTCATTAAAAACTTTTTCATATGCCTTACTTTTAGGCGGTGCGGTATTACTGACCGGCTGTCAAACCCAAAGCAACAATGTATTGACATTTACGCCACCGGCACCCACCGCACAATTTAATACTGCCAATCAGCGGGTTGTTGTCAACGTTGTCAGCCAAGATCAGCGCAACACGGCTACCATTGCCAGTTATACTGAAAGCGGCAGCATGAAGCATTTAACCTCAAGTCCTGAAGTGTCACAACTGTTTCAACAAGTGGTACAACAAGGCTTAAACAGCAAAGGATTTCGGATTGCCAGCGGCGCTAACTCGAACAGCAACGTAGTGGTTCGAATCACTGACTTCAATGCGCAAGTAACCGAAGGCAATCTGAAATATAAAATCGACAGCAAAGTGAATATGGTGGTCGAAGTACAAGGCGCAAAAGGCACCTTCTCGAAAAGCTTCGGCGCCACCAACTCGCAAGAGGGGGTATTCGGTGTAAATAATGAAGGTATCCAAAAAATCATCAACAAATCATTCCAAGATGTCGTGACCAAGTTCTATAACGACAATGAAATCAGCAATGCGTTGCTGAGTTTAAGCCAGTAATTCAAAGTCCCAGCTAAAACCGCACTTCAAAAGTGCGGTTTTTTTAACACCTAAATTCAGACAACAAAAAAACCCGCTGAGTAGACTCAACGGGTTATGAATAATGGCTCCTCCTGCTGGACTTGAACCAGCGACATACGGATTAACAGTCCGCCGTTCTACCGACTGAACTAAGGAGGAAAAGTGGTGCCTCGAGGCGGAATCGAACCACCGACACGGGGATTTTCAATCCCCTGCTCTACCGACTGAGCTATCGAGGCAACTCATCAGTGGTGCGTATTAAACGTTTTTTTGAGTTTCAAGTCAACCTCTATTTTAAAAAAACTTTCATTGCCCCACTCGTTTGCACGCTTTATGTGCAAAGCGTCTGTTTTTAATCCGAAAATTGTTTATTAATTCGCTCGCACCCGATATTTTTTCTGTGCCGAATCAACCTTCACCAGATAATTTCTTGCCTGTGAAGACGGATGCTTGGTGGTCAAAGTGCGGTATACTTGCTCAGGCAGTAAGCGGTTGATTTTTTCCACCGCCATGGTTTTATCCTGATCGAACACGCGCAACACCGCTCCTGCACCGCTGTTGTAGGCGGAAATCATGGCATAACGTTTCGACGACGGATCGGTGATACCTGCCAAATAGCTGTTTTGCAGAATTGATAAATAAGCAACCCCCGCATCAATATTTTGGTGCGGATCAAACAAATACTCTTTATTAGGCTGCCCCTCTCGGTTTTTCACAATTTTAAACACATCACGCCCAGCAGTGTGCGGCACTACCTGCATTAAGCCCATTGCGTTGGCATAACTAATGGCATAAGGGTTAAAACTGGATTCTGTTTGCATGATCGCCAAAATCAAGCTTTCATCAATATTATAGTGGCGTGCTGCACGACGCACAAAAGGCACATATTTTTGCGCCCGCACATTAACATGGTTGGCAATCATCGGAATCGTAACATATTCTACCAGCTGTCCGTTGCCCAAACGGCGGGTTTGCAAACTGTTTTGCAGCAAATAATTGGCAAATTGATTAGCGCTATCCAAATTATTAATCGTAGCCCCTCGATGATCAACCACCTGCCCCGCCAAGAACGGGCGCGAGCTGATTGGCGCATCACCGTCAGCAAACAGATCGATGCCGTTAGCATCAGAGCCCATCATCAACGTATGCACGATTGATTTTTTTAAACGGTAGGCATCCATTCCCTGGGTTTCAATTGTAATTTTGCCTTCATCAAAGCTGATATGGCTACGGGTATTGTATTGGTCGGTATATTTAACGTAGTCCTTACGACTCGCCACCAACAGCTCATTCACGCCCCACTTACGGTCAATATTATGCGAAAACTGCCCGGTCAGGATATCCAAACCACGCAGATCTTTGGCAAATGCATCATCATAATCAATCCCGTTGCTTTTCTTCGAGGACGAACCACAAGCCACCAACAACGGAATCAGCAGCACCAGTAAATATTTTTTCATAGCTAAACCCTAACTTATGCGCTGATTATTGGCTTGGCGGAACATAGCCTTCGATATGCACGTCTTTACCTTCAAACAGGAAATTCACCATTTCGCTTTCCAGTAGTTGACGATGTTCGGCATTCATCATATTCAGTTTTTTCTCGTTCACCAGCATGGTCTGCTTTTTCATCCATTCGCCCCAAGCCTGTTTGCTGATCGAATCAAAAATACGCTTGCCCAAGTCGCCCGGATAGAGTTGAAAATCCAGTCCGTCGGCTTCGTGTTTCAAATATTCACAATAAACTGTTCGTGCCATTTGCTAGTCCTTTTTACGTTAAATCGTTTATTAGACAGACTAATGCTGCTTTGGTTGCATTGCCTGTAATTGTAATAATAAATTTTTCATTGGCGTCGCCAACCCAATTTTGGGCGGTGTTTGAAAATTATACCAATAATTGTGTGGTTCGGGTATCTCCGCACCATACTCCACGCTGATTTCCGCCACTTTTTCTGCAAAATGTTGCGGCTGACCGCACTTTTGACTGCTGTTCAGGCTTTTTTCTGCATACACAGGCACAATATCCAGATGAAAGTGGCTGAAGGTATGTCGAAATGCCACCCACTGTTGATACTGTTCAATATTATACTGTTGTAAATAATCCAAAAGTGCGGTTTTGCTGTCGAACTGCGGGAAGCAATACAAGCCGCCCCACAGCCCTTGCGGCGGGCGCCGTCGTAGCAACACTTGCTCGCCGTCTGCCAAAATCAAAAAGTAAGCCTGCTTTTCCGGCAACGCTTTCTTGGCTTTTTTACCGGGGTAAGCCTGCCAATTCTGCTGCTGATTCGCTTGACACTCGCTTTGCAGTGGGCACAGACCGCACTTGGGTTTGCTGCGCGTGCAAACCATTGCGCCAAGATCCATCATCGCCTGATTAAAATCGGCAACTTGTTGGTTCGGTGTGACCTGTTCGCTATGCCGCCACAACTGATCACTGACCTTTTTATCGCCGCTCCAACCGTCAACCGCAAAATAGCGCGCCAATACCCGTTTCACATTGCCATCCAAAATCGGATAGGGCGCATTTAATACGGAGGATAAAATCGCCCCTGCCGTGCTTCTGCCCACCCCCGGCAACGCCAAAACCTGTTCAAACTCAGTAGGAAATTGCCCTTGATACTGATCGCGGATTAACTGCGCTGTTTTATGCAAATTTCTGGCTCTGGCGTAATAGCCCAACCCGGTCCACAGATGCAACACCTCGTCAATCGGCGCCTGCGCCAGCGCCGTCACTGTCGGGAATGTTGCGATAAACCGTTCAAAATAGGGAATGACGGTAGCGACTTGGGTTTGCTGCAACATCACTTCCGACAACCAGACTTGGTATAAGGTTTTATTGCGCTGCCACGGTAAATCTTTGCGTCCGTATTGGCGATACCAGTCGAGCACCGCACGGGCAAAAGGCGTATGAATTGAAGATTGGGCTAACATAACGTCTCTATTGTGAATCAAAAACCGCACTTTACCGCAAGTGCGGTCGGGACGCTATGAAAAATCACACTTTCTTCATGCTGTATTTTTGCTAGAATGACATTTTTGACTTAACCTGAGATTTAGGCATGAACTTCTCGCCAACCAGCCACAACCCACGCTTCACTCTGATTATCCTTGCTGCCGCCTCAATTTTAATGATCACCATGGGCATGCGCATGGCATTGGGATTGTTCGTGCAGCCGATTCATCAAGAAACCGCACTGAGTATTACCAGTATCAGTTTTGCCATGGCGGTCACGCAATTGATGTGGGGCGTAGCACAGCCGGTTACCGGTGCACTTGCGGATCGTTACAGCGCATGGCCTGTTTTACTGTGGGGCACGCTGCTGTTAGCAGCCGGATTCGCCCTTACACCGCTGTTTCCGTCAACCCTCGGTTTAACCTTTACTATGGGAATTATGCTCGCTTTTGGTGCCGGGGCTGGCAGTTTTTCGATTTTAATCAGTCAGGTTTCCAATAAACTACCACAAAAAATACGGGGTGTGGCTTCGGGAATAGTCAATGCCGGTGGTTCGTTCGGGCAATTTCTGTTTGCACCGTTGGTGCAAGGTTTGATTATTATTCCTGCCTTCGGCTGGCAAGGGGCGATGTATACGCTGGCGATTATCAGTCTGATCTGTTTGCCGATTGCCCGTTGGCTATCGCGCGACGATACCACCATAAAAAATACGCCAAATGCGGTCAGCACGCCCGAACAAAGTTTAAAACAAGCGGTGCTCGCCTCGTTTAAAGATCGCAGCTACATTTTGTTGCATCTTGGTTTTTTCACCTGTGGCTTTCATATCGCATTTTTGGTAACCCATTTGCCGACTGAAGTATCGCTCAGCAAATTATCAGCCGACGTTGCTTCATGGTCACTGGCGATTATCGGGCTGTCTAATGTAGTCGGCAGCTTGGTGGTCGGCTGGTTAGTCGGATATTACCGCAGCAAATATATTCTGTTTTGGATGTACGCCTCGCGTGCCGCGCTAATCGGTATTTATCTGATAGCGCCAAGCAGCCCGATGACGTTTTATCTGTTTGCCATCGGCTTAGGACTAACATGGCTTGCCACCGTACCGCCAACTGCGGCAACCGTCGGCAAACTATTCGGGGTGCGCTATTTGGCAACCCTGTTTGGTTTAACCTTGTTGTCGCACCAAGTCGGTGGCTTTTTCGGTGCGTATTTGGGCGGCCTCGCCATCACCATTTACGGTGATTACAGCTGGATGTGGTATGCCGATATGATCTTAGCCGCTCTTGCCGCCGTGCTGAATTTACCAATTCGCGAAGAAAAAATGGTGCGTGCCTAAATCGTTATTTATCACACACCTTACCCAGATGGCTCACTGATTGGATAACTTCACCGCCATTCGGTTGCTGTAAGCCTTTCAGAATGCCGCAACTTTCATTATTGTGAATGTCATGACATTGACTGCGTAATTCGCTCAACTGCTTTTTTAAGAATTGCAACTCACGAATCCGTGCTTTGACATGCAATAAATGTTGATCAATCAAATCATTAATCGAGGCGCAACTGGCGTTGGGGTCGGCTTTGGCTTGCAGCAGTTCGCGGATTTCATCCTGTGTCATTTCCAACGCACGGCAACGGCGGATAAACACCAAACGCTCTAAATGCGCCGTGCCGTATTCACGGTAATTATTCATCAGATTGCGTTGCGCTTGCGGCATCAAACCTTCCCGTTCGTAATAACGAATGGTTTCTACCGGGCAACCGGTTTGTTTGGCTAAATCACCGATTTTCATTTTTTTCCTTCTCCTGCTTGACCCTGTAGCAACTACAGGGTGTTTAATATAGCATAACAGAACATTTTTATAGAGGAAAAAGATGATGGCTAACTGCTGTTCACATCAACATAATCCGTCACAAACGCAACCGCACTTTGAGCAATTGGCACAAAGTAAAACAGTGGCAAACGGAGTACAAACCGCCATTCGCATTCAACAAATGGATTGTCCGACCGAAGAAGGGATGATCCGTAAAAAGTTCGCCACCATGAACGAAGTGCAAGCGTTGGAATTCAACTTAATCCAGCGTGTGTTGACCGTTACCCATGGCAAACAGGATCTGCCAAAAATATTGGAAGCGATTCGCTCGCTCGGCTTTGAGCCTGAATTGCCTGAAGCAGACGGCAAACTGGCGAAAACCGAAGCTCCACAAAAACCGCTGTTGCCATCGGTGATTGCAGGTGTGCTGGCGTTGGGGTCAGAAGCGGTGACTTGGTTTGGCTTGCCGCATTGGTCTGGGGCAATCTTAGCGGTGGCGGCGGTGCTGTTGTGCGGCATCGAAACCTACAAAAAAGGCTGGCTGTCGATTCGTACCGGCAGTTTGAACATCAATGCGTTGATGAGCATTGCCGTCACTGGGGGCTTACTCATCGGGCAATGGCCGGAAGCGGCGATGGTGATGGTGCTGTTTACCTTGGCGGAGGTGATTGAAGCAAAATCGCTTGATCGTGCACGCAATGCGATTGCCGAACTGATGGCGCTCGCCCCAGAAACCGCTACCGTGCAACAGCCTGACGGCTCGTGGCAGGAAGTGGCAGCGGACAGCGTCAGCGTGGGCGATGTGGTGCGTGTCAAACCGGGAGAGCGGATCGCCCTTGACGGCAACATCAGCCAAGGGCAAAGTGCGGTCAATCAAGCCCCGATTACTGGCGAAAGTTTGCCCGTGGATAAAGGCGTGGGCGATCAAGTATTCGCCGGCACGATTAACCAAAGCGGTTCATTTGAATATCAAGTCACCGCTGCGGCAAGCCACTCAACACTGGCACGCATTATTCATGCAGTGGAAGAAGCCCAAGGGGTGAAAGCACCGACCCAGCGGTTTGTGGATAAATTCGCCCAAATTTACACCCCTGCGGTGTTGGTGATTGCATTGTTGATTGCGGTCATTCCGCCGCTATTTATGGCAGGTGCATGGTTTGATTGGATTTACAAAGCCTTGGTGTTATTGGTGATTGCTTGTCCTTGTGCCTTGGTGATCTCTACCCCTGTGACGGTGGTGAGTGGGCTTGCCGCTGCTGCGCGCAAAGGGATTTTGATTAAAGGCGGAGTGTATTTAGAACAAGGGCGGTTATTAACCACCTTGGCGCTCGATAAAACAGGCACGCTGACCCATGGTAAGCCAGTACAGACCAATATGACCGCACTTGCTACTATGCCTTTGGCAGAAGCACAATCACTTGCTGTCAGCCTTGCCGCTCGTTCTGATCACCCTGTTTCGCAAGCGATTGCGACAGCAAATCCAGAGAATAGCAACGTGAAAAGCGTGGAAAACTTCACCGCACTTTTGGGGCGTGGTGTACAGGGGCAAATTGACGGCACGGAATATATACTGGGCAATATTCGCTTAATTGAAGAACGCAAGCAAGCCACAAGTGAATTACAAAGTCAAATCGAGCAACTGGAAAAACAAGGCAAAACCGTAGTGGTATTAGCGGATAACCACCAAGTGCTAGCCCTGTTTGCCGTTGCCGATACGGTGAAAGAGAGCAGCCGCCAAGCCATTGCCGAGCTGCACCAGTTAGGGGTGAAAACCTTGATGCTGACAGGTGACAATCAGCACACCGCCAATGCGATTGCGGCACAAGTGGGCATTGATGAAGCCCTTGGCAACCAACTGCCGCAAGATAAGCTCAACACTGTGCAAAGTGCGGTTGAAAATCAAACCAAATCACAAAAAATCGGCATGGTCGGCGACGGTATCAACGATGCGCCGGCGCTGGCCCGTGCCGATATCGGCTTCGCCATGGGAGCGATGGGAACGGACACTGCGATTGAAACCGCAGATGTGGCATTGATGGACGATGACTTAGGCAAAATCCCTGAATTTATCTATTTATCCAAAAACGCCCACGCGATTTTAATGCAAAACATCAGCTTCGCCTTGCTAGTCAAAGCCGTGTTCCTTGCCTTGACCTTAGGCGGTATCGGCACCATGTGGATGGCGGTACTTGCCGATGTGGGGGCGAGTTTGTTGGTGGTGGGGAATGGTTTACGTTTGCTGCGGAAATAATCCTCTATTTAAATCTGAATAAAACCAACCGCACTTTGCTCAATAGCCATTAAAAAAGTAAAGTGCGGTTGAACTGGTAAAAATAATGCACGGCTGAATGACGAATGAAATTTAGATTAAGCACAAATTTTATCCTTATAAAGGGATATATTTGACTTTATCCGCTTTGAAGGGTATTTTATAAAATATCTGTTAAAGAGGATAAAATTATGGCTATCACTACTGCAAAAATGCTGGCGCACGCCTTAAAAGAGTTCCGCTATCAAAATAAGTTATCGCAGTCTCAAGTTGCCTTACTTGCCGGTGTGAAGCAAGCGACGGTTTCAGCCTTCGAAAACCAGCCGGAACGCAGCAAAGTGGATACTTTGTTTAATTTGCTATCAGCGTTAGAGCTGGAAATCACGCTTTCACCGCGCAATAAAACCACAATCCCGGCAAACAACCAAGTCCAAGAACCCACGCCTGATTTTGATGATGAGGATTGGTGATGAATCGTTTGATGATTGCCATGAACGGTATTGAAGTCGGGCTGTGGACAAAAAACAGCGACGGTGCCAGCCAATTTCAATACGAATCAACTTGGTTAAACCACACCAAAGCACGTCCGATTTCGTTATCGCTGCCATTATCGGAAAAAGTTTATAAAGGCAGTGTTGTTTATAATTTTTTCGATAATTTACTGCCTGATAATGAGCAAATTCGCTCGCGCATTCAGCAACGTTTTCATGTTGCTACCAAACATCCATTTGATTTATTAAGTGCGATTGGGCACGACTGCGTGGGCGCCATTCAACTTTATCCTCAAGGGAAACATCCTTATTCAGTCAAAAGAATTGAAGCCGTACCGTTAGGTGAAACCGACATTGCCGCATTATTGAAGAACTATCAGTTTTCACCACTGGGAATGGATAATCCACAGCAAGATTTTCGGATTTCCCTTGCCGGTGCACAGGAGAAAACCGCACTTTTATACCATAACAAGCAATGGTGCAAACCGCTCAACACCACCCCGACCAGCCATATTCTGAAACTGCCGATTGGCGTTGTCGGACAGGGGCAGCTTGATTTATCCGACAGCTGCGAAAATGAATGGCTTTGTTTGCAATTGTTAAAAGCCTTTGGTTTGCCTGCTGCAAATGCAGAAATTCTCCATTTTGGTGACTGCAAAGTTTTATCCGTCGAACGTTTTGATCGCCGTTGGGCTGCTTCAGGCCGCTGGCTGGTGCGTTTGCCGCAGGAGGATCTATGCCAAGCGTTGGCGATTGCGCCTGCGTTAAAATATGAAGCAGACGGCGGACCCAGTATTTTATCCATTCTCGCGCTGCTAAAGGGATCGACAGACAGCCTTGACGATCGGCTACACTTTTTTAAAGCCCAAATTATTTTCTGGCTGATGGCGGCAATTGACGGACACGCTAAAAACTACAGTCTGTTTTTGGAAAAAGATAACCGCTACCGTTTAACGCCGTTCTATGATGTGATCTCTGCTTTTCCTTTGTTGAAACCACAAGGCTTGCAACGGCAAAAAATCAAAATGGCGATGGCGTGGCACGGAAAAAATAAACACTATTTATGGGATAAAATCCAAATCCGCCATTTTATTGAAACCGGTAGGTTAGCAGGTTTGCGTCAACAGTTGGTTGAAGAAATACTACATCAGGTCGCAACTGATTATCAAAGTGCGGTTGAACAATGTCAGCAGCAGCTGCCGAAAAATTTTCCACCAAAGATTGCCGAACCAATTTTAGAAGGTGTTTGGCAGCAAGGAAAGCGGTTGAAAGGGTAGAGAAACCGCACTTTGGAAGTGCGGTTTGAAATTAAGGGCTGTTGATCTTTTGTGTTTATAAATCAAGCAAAAAGAGTGTAATTTTATCCGACAGCGACCTATGGTCGCAATCGGTTAAGCATTGATGAGAGGCTTTGCCTCTCTGAAGCAGCCGCAAAGCGGCTGATCTATGCGTAACCTAGTACGGCTTTGCCGTGCTAGGCTAAAAGGATTAGTTTTAGCTCAAATAATATACTTAAAAGATCAACAGACCCTAGGATAGTTCCGTTATTAAATTAGTTCGGTACACGCTCAGTTTCTTTAGTGCTGAACACACCTTTCCACTGTTTATTCGCATCGCCGGATTCAGCATCGCCGACAATATATTTTCCACCGTCAAGGAACTGACCGTTTAACGATCCTCTCTCAGTAATCACCGTGGAAGTGTGGTTGTTTCTCACCGGTGTTACAATCATCTGAAAATCTCCGTTCAACTCTCCAGATAATTGCAATCCCAGATCAATCCCTTTGCCGGTATCTCTGATATTACCTGCCATAGTCTTCGCCGCAGGGTTATAGCTGAGGGAAATATTCGCTTGATTAACTTGGTCAGTATCCGCCAAATAGTGGAAATCACCACCATAGGTGACGGTTCCTTGATAACCATTCAATGTCGGCGCAGTAGCATCTTTTTTGCTTTCATCAAATGCATACATCAGATCCACTGTACGTTTTTGACCACTATCTTGCCCCACAACACCACTGTCAGGGGTAAATGTAGATACATAACCGTAATAGCCTAAATTAGCATTGCTGCTATCGATTAAATCTAATTTCATATCGCCAATTTGCAATGAGCTACCTTGTGCGACTGCTGTAAATTCATCACCTTGTTGCTTAACCTGGTAGCCAGAGGCTTCTCCGTTCCAAGCATTTTTCCCATCTTGTGAAATCACATAGCCTTGATGTTCAACCGCTGGTGGTGCTGCCGGTTCAGCTGGCTGCGGTGCTGCTGGTTCAGCTGGCTGTGGTGCTG
>NZ_VDHF01000056.1:0-17851 GCF_006228025.1 Testudinibacter crocodili | reverse complement strand
TAAATCAGAAGAGCCTAAATCAGAAGAGCCTCGATTTAAAGCGGGAACCTTAGAAGATCGAACTCTTACTATCGTCGTTTCCAGTCAAGGAGGAGAACGATATGAAGCCGTATTAGAAACTGATAAAAATCGTGGCTTCTATATGTCTGGCCCAATGGACTTCCGCGACAGCAAGGGAAATATCCTAGATCTCCGCAATGAGTTTAAAGATAAAACCGTGATGAACAACTATGATGTCGATCCAAATAAAGTCCAAGAACTGGTTATCACCTCCGAAAACGGAGAAGAATTGGGGAAATTCCGCTTTATTAACCAAACTTACTCCAGCTATGGTACGTTCTCACCGGAATTGACTGCGCCAGCAGCCGGTGGTGATCCGGCTCACCCCTTTAAAAATCACGAGAATCTCGGAACTTATATACTACAACCGACCACAGAAACACAATTTGATCAGTTGGCTCAAGCCAGTACAGCTGACGGTATTATCACTTATAGCGGCCATACCTTGGGCTACAAAGGAGGACCAAAAGGCGGTACACCGACCGAAGGCTACATGGGGGATGTCTCATTTCAGGTGAGTATTGCCTCGAAAACAATCTCAGGTGAAATGTCCGCTCGACAAGACAGCTTTGTTAGACATAACTGGCGATTTACTGATGACGACAATAATCCAACTGCGGAAGGTATTGCCTTTGATCAGCCCAACGTTAAGTTAATTCTTTCTGAAGCCAACATTGTTGCAAACAACAATAATACCATGGGGTTTAAAAACGGTGAGGTCAGATTGCTGCATAACGGACAGCAAGTGCGTATCAATGACTATGCCGGAACATTTGCCGGCCCAGAAGCAAATGAAATTGTCGGTCAAATTGGTAGTGGAGAAGAACGCATTATGTTCGGTGCAACTAAACAAGAATAATTTCATTGCTATTTATTTAGTGTAATTTTTACTAAAAGTGCGGCCACACCGCACTTTAGCTAACCATAACGGATATTTTCATATGTTATTAATTCGCTTTTATCCACTGTTTTTCCTGCTTATCATCAGTTTTTCAGCCTTTGCTGATAGCGCTATAGGCACAACTACCGACATTGCCTTGCAACATACTGAAGCGCATGCCTCTGGAGCAATAGCCGACTCTACTGCGACAGCTGCTGTACCAGAGCTTATCAAGACAGAAATCCTGCAAGATATGTCGCCGCTTGGAATGTACCTTTCCGCCCATCCTGTTGTTCAAGCTGTCATCTGGATACTGATTTTTTGCTCAGTTTTAACTTGGGTAATTTTTTTCAGTAAACTGTTTCAGTTGTATTACTCCGCTGCAACACTGAGAAAACAGCAAGCATTTTTATTGACCCAAGAACATTTTGAACAAGCACGGCAGCAGTTACCTTCGAAGATTAAATTTGATATCAGCCACAATCTTTTATCCGAAATCAACGATGAATTACAACGATCCAACTATCTTTGCGACGATGATTTTAAGCAACGCCTAGACTATCGCTTAGATCGCCGAATTCAAAGTTACACGCAAAATATGCGCTACGGCATCGGTCCTCTGGCAACTATTGGCGCAGTCGCCCCCTTTATCGGTTTATTCGGCACTGTCTGGGGAATAATGAATAGTTTTATCGGTATCGTGCATTCACAAACCACCAGCTTATCGGTGGTAGCACCGGGAATCGCTGAAGCACTGTTTGCTACCGCACTTGGTTTGGTAGCAGCAATTCCTGCCGTTATTATTTATAATATCTTCACCAGACACTTAACAACATACCGGTTACAGATTGAAAATTTAGCGGCTATTTTACGCCTGATGATCAAGCGTGACATATCCCTACATCGCTTAAATCCAGCAGCATCAGTATGAGGTTCCTATGTCATTTCATCTTTCCGATTCCACAAATGAGCAAGAACTTTCCGAAATTAATGTCACCCCGTTTATCGATGTAATGCTAGTGTTATTGATCATTTTTATGGTGACCATCCCGCTCACCACAGTTACCGTGCCGATTGATCTGCCAATAGCCAAAGCCAATGTTGAACCGCAATTGGAAAAGCCTATTATTTTATCGCTTAACCAACAACAAGAGTTGTTTTTAGGCAATGAACCTCTACTTTTACACAATCTGGCAACCGCACTTGATCAACTCACCGTCAATAATCGCGACACGGTGATTTTCTTTCAAGTAGATAAAACTATTCCCTATGAAATCTTGATGAACGTAATGAACCAACTACGTACTGCCGGTTATTTAAAAATCGGCTTGGTCGGCTTAGAGAACAAGGAATAGGCGGAAAATTGATGATTGTTGATATTCCATCACTATATCGCCTCAAAAAATATCGTATTTGGCTGTTTAATACGATATTGGTCTGTGCTATCCACTTTTTTATTATTACTTTTATTATTAAAAAAACCGTCACCGTCATACCGCAAGCCAGCGCTGCGGTGATAGTCAATTTCTCTGATCCGCCACAATCGATTATCAGCATTGAGGAGCTCCCGCTTGGTCCACCACAAGTCATCACCCAAGACAGCCAAATTTTAGATGCTGACAACCAACCGGAAGCACTTGAAACGCCGCAACTAGAAGAGAACCCAATAATTGAAAATGCCGAGATTATCGTCAAGGCTAAACTGGAAAAAAAGCCACTTTTGAAGCAACAACCACAAGTTAAAAAGCAGCCAGATAACAATAAAAAAGCCAAAAAGCCCAGTGATATTGAATCCACTGCAACCGGACAAACTGTTACCGCACCTGCCAACGGCAATGATCAGCAAATTGCGGCAGAATATAACAGTGAAGGCAATAGTAAAACCATTATAACCAGCTGGCAAGCCTTGCTAAGAGGGCATTTAGGCCGTTATAAACGCTACCCAGAAAATGCCTTAAAACAAAAAATCGAAGGAAAACCGATTGTCTCTGTAGAAATCGATAGACTAGGAACTGTATTAAAAGTCACGCTTAAAAAAAGCAGTCAACACCAAGCATTGGATCAAGAAGCGATTAATACCCTTTATCGTGCTTCTCCACTCCCTAAACCGCCCGAAGAGATCATTCGGCAAAAAACCACTTTAAGATTTAGCTTACCCATTGATTTTGAAATAGAAAACAAAGCTCACAGATAGGAAACACATATGAAAAAACAATTTATTTTAAGCTTGCTACTATCACTCTTTTTTCTTTCTGAGGTCACTCTTGCACAACCAACGACACCGCAAAGGATTATCGCCGTCGGTGCTGGCGTAACTGAATTACTAGAGGCGCTGGATGTCGGCGATCAACTTATTGCAGTCGATTCCACTAGTCGCCGTTTTGCCGACAAATATCAGATTCCGCTGTTAGGCTATCAACGCAATTTAGCAAGTGAAGGCATTTTGGCACTGCAGCCAAACCTATTGATCGGCAGTGAAGAAATGGGACCGGAATCCGTGTTGACACAATTACGACAAGCAAAAATCCAAATTGAAGTATTAGAGAATCCACAAAAAAACCATCAGGATTTGCAACAACATATCCAGAGACTCGGCCAGCTGCTAGCGAAAAACAAATCGGCAGAAAAATTATCGGCACAGGTAATGCAACAAATCCGACAGATTCAGTCCTTGCCACGCGGTAAAAATCGTGCCCTATTTTTGCTACTGTCAGATAAAGGACAACTGTCCACTGGAGGGCATCGCACCACGATTAACGGCATGCTTGATTTAATGCAATTGCATAATCTCTCGGCTGAAAAACAGGGGTATTACGCCTATTCAATTGAGGCTGTTTTAGCATTACAGCCGGATATTTTACTGCTTTCCGAGCGAAGCCTGTCGCAGGACTTAAGCGCATTACAGAAAAAATATCCTTTTTTACAACAACTTAATGCCACTAATCAGGGGTGTATTTTTAGCGTCGATGGACAAGCACTGCTAGGCGGTTTTAATTTGAGCTCACTGCGCGAAAGCCAACGCATTATGCAAGCCATTGCCGACAACCAAAATTGTCTACAATGATGAAACATCACGCCTACTTTCTGGTGCTCGCTATCGGCTTGCTGTTGCTTAGCGCCATAATTCTACTCTCTCTAGTTAGCGGTGCGGTAAATACCGACCTGTGGCAAACTTTGACCGCACTTTACGGTAAAGGGGACAGCAGCACCGTTTTTATCGTACAGCAGCTACGGCTGCCCCGCACCTTACTCGGCGTCTTTATCGGTGCAATTTTAGGCTGTTGCGGTGCAGTGTTACAAGGTCTGTTCCGTAATCCTCTTGCTGATCCTGGTATTATCGGAGTCAGCGCTGGAGCAGCGTTGGGCGCTGCTATCGCTATTGTACTCTTGCCGCAAGGGATACTATTATGGAATAAACTTAGTCTGCTTTCACTATTTTCATTTATCGGTGGTCTGCTGGCAACACTATTTGTTTACCACATCGGTAAAACTCACTACGGCACTCGAATGACATTGATTTTACTAAGCGGAATTGCCATCGGAGCGCTAGCATTTGCCTTTTTGGGCTTACTACAATTTATCGCAGATGACCGAGCCCTGCGAGAATTGACAACTTGGCAGCTAGGCTCACTTGCGCATGGCAATTGCAATACGGTCATATTGTGTGCCGTAACCGCCTTTTTATTATTGACCCAATTTATGCGGCGAGCCTCTGCATTAAATGCACTGTTACTCGGTGATTTAGAAGCGCGACATTTAGGGGTCTCTGTCGAAAAAATAAAACGGTCCTGTATTATCTATACCGCACTTGGTATCGGGATTGCGGTCTCCGTTTCAGGGATGATCGGCTTTATTGGTCTAATTGTGCCGCATATTGCCCGCACTTTGCTAGGCCCGAACCACAAAACGCTGATTCCGGCTTGTGCTTTAATCGGTGCAATTTTACTGCTAGGCGCTGATATTTTAGCCCGTAAACTGGCTGCACCAGCAGAAATTCCAATCGGAATTCTGACCGCACTTTTAGGTGCGCCATTTTTTATTACTCTACTGATTAAAAACAAGGGGCGATTGTAATGTTGGAAATTAGCAGATTACAGCTTGTTATTGGACAAAAAATCCTCCTGAATGATATCAACCTGAACTTAAAATGTGGTCACTGTATCGGCATACTTGGGGCAAACGGAGCTGGAAAATCCAGCTTACTGAAAGCTATCGGCCAAGATCTTCCCTATACGGGAAGAATATTGTGGCAGCAAAAGCCGCTGGCTTCATTTTCCGCCAGAGAACTGGCAGAAAATATGGTATTTCTGCCACAACACAGCAGCCTAAACTTTGCGTTTACGGTACAAGAAGTGATTGAACTAGGCTTAATACACCACCAACAACACCTTAGTCGTAGCCAGCAGCAAAGACTATTGGCACAAGTCAGTACAGATTTTGAACTGTCGGATCTACAACAACAGAACTATCTCAAATTGTCCGGCGGCGAAAAACAACGGGTGCATGCCGCCCGCAGCTGGCTACAAATTTTATCATCGCCTACACCCAAAATCGTATTGCTGGACGAACCTAGCAGTGCACTAGATCTCAAACATCAGCATGACTTACTGCAACAAGCAGTAAAACTAGCGGAGACACAGCATTTAGTTTTAATTGTGCTGCATGATCTAAATTTGGCAGCACGCTATTGTGATTGCTTGCTGCTGTTGCAGCAAGGCAATCTATTTGGGTATGGCACTACAGCAGATATGCTGACCGCACAAAATATTGATGAACTTTATCACTATCAAACAGAAGTTTATCAGTATAAAAACCAGCTTCGAATCTTATAGGCTTTGTAGCAAGCACTTTTTCACCGGAGCAAAGCTGCGGCGATGTTGTGGCAAAATGCCGTATTGCTGCAATTTTTCTAGGTGAAGTGCGGTCGGGTAGCCTTTGTGTTGTGCTAAGCCGTAGTGTGGATATTGCTGATCCAGCGCTGCCATTTCTTGATCGCGCGCTACTTTTGCCAAAATCGAAGCTGCGCTGATTTCAGCTACCAGACTATCACCTTTGACCACCGCTTGTGCTGGCATCAGCAATTTCGGCAATTTATTGCCATCAACTAATACAAAGTGCGGTTGAATTGGCAGGGCTTCAACCGCTCTTTGCATGGCGAGTAGACTGGCTTGCAGAATATTCAGTTGGTCAATTTCTTCTGGTTCAGCTCTGCCCAGTGCCCACGCTAAGGCATTTATTTTGATCGCTTCGACGAGTAGCAAGCGTTTTTTTTCAGAGAGTTTTTTTGAATCGGCTAAACCGACAATCGGTTTATTCGGATCAAGAATCACAGCAGCAGTGACTACCGCACCGATTAGCGGCCCGCGC
Source organism: Testudinibacter crocodili (assembly GCF_006228025.1). Lineage (NCBI taxonomy): Bacteria > Pseudomonadati > Pseudomonadota > Gammaproteobacteria > Pasteurellales > Pasteurellaceae > Testudinibacter > Testudinibacter crocodili. The sequence goes on along the minus strand of NZ_VDHF01000056.1, from coordinate 11,544 downwards.
CCGACTTCATCGACCCCGGCAATAAGCCCAACATTTTGTGGATATTCAAACACCGTCATTTTTTATCGCTCTTGTAACAGATCCGCCACAGCCTGTGCTGCTTGTTGATCGGCATTACAGCGGATCATTTGATGCAGTTCGGCAAAGCGCTGTTTTAAGCCTAAAGTGCGGTTTTTCTCCGCTTCACTATCATCAAAATAGACTGCTAATTCCTCGGCTAGACGCTGAGGATTGCATTCATCTTGGATCAACTCAGGCACCAACATTTCATCAGCCAATAGATTCGGCAATGATACATATTTAGTTTTCACCAACCGCTGTGCCAGCCAGTAGGTCAGCGGCTTCATACGATAGCCAACCACCATCGGCGATTTGCACAACATACACTCCAGTGCCGCCGTGCCGGAAGCCAGTAAGGTTGCGTTCGCCACTTGCATTGCCTGCCTTGCCTGCCCGTCAAGTAAGCGCATTTCTAATTCTGGCGCAATCTGTTGTTTAATCGTTTCAAACTGCACACGCCGTTTTGCGTTAATCAACGGCACCAAAAATTGTAGGTCAGGAAAGCGTTGTTTCAGTAAAAGTGCGGTTTGTAAAAACGGTTCGCTGAGAAACTCCAGCTCCGAACCACGGCTACCGGGCAAAATCGCCAAATAACGCTGGTTTGGATCAAGCTGTAGCTGTGCACACGCCTGCTGACGATCAATATCTAGAGCAATCGCATCTGCCATCGTATGACCGACAAAACGACACGGCACATTGAAACGATCGTAAAAAGCCTTTTCAAACGGCAGAAATGCCAACACCAGATTGGTCGCTTTAGCAATTTTGAAGATCCGCTTTTGCCGCCACGCCCACACTGACGGACTGACATAATGAATGGTTTTGATCCCGTGTTGTTTCAATACTTTTTCTACACCAAGATTAAAATCCGGCGCATCAATACCGATAAAAATATCCGGTTTTGCCGCTAGCAGCTTTTTAATCAAAGTGCTACGAATTTTCAGCAGATGCGGCAGGTGTTTCAGCACTTCGACCAAGCCCATCACCGATAACGCTTCCATATCAAAGTAACTTTCTGCACCTTCGGACAACATTTGCGGTCCGGCAATGCCGATAAAACGGGCATTCGGATAAATTTGACGCAGTGCTTTGATTAAGCCCGCACCAAGAATATCGCCTGAGATCTCACCGGCAACCAGTGCAATTAACGGAGAATTTTGTTCTGCCTGCATGCTATTTTCCTTAAAAAATAACCGCACTTTTAACGTAAAGTGCGGTTAGGTAAGCATTAGGAGGGATTCAAGATTGGAATTGTAAGGACAGATTCAATCCGCCTCTACAACCTAAACGCGAATCTAACGAATGATCCCTCGGGTTGAACGTTTAAAGAATGACAAGAAGAAGCTGACCGCTGCTTCGGTTTCGGCAATCCGTTCGATCTCAGGAATCACTTCCTCTAACGTTTTGCCACTACGATAAATCAATTTATACACATTACGAATTGCATGCATTGCTGGTTTATCGAAACCACGGCGTTTTAAGCCTTCCAGATTGACCCCAAACGGCTGTGCGTGGTTACCTTGCGCCATCACATACGGCGGCACATCTTGGCTAACCATCGAACCGCCACCTAACATCACGTGCGCCCCGATCACCACAAATTGGTGAATTGCTGACATACCGCCAACAATCACAAAATCATCCAACTCAACGTGTCCGGCAAGTGTGGCATTGTTAGCCAAAATACAGCGGTTTTTAACCTGACAATCGTGTGCAATATGCGCATTAATCATCAGCAAGTTGTCATCACCGATGCGGGTCACGCCACCGCCTTGCACCGTGCCACGGTGAATAGTCACGCTTTCACGGATACGGTTACGGTCGCCGATAATCGTTTTAGTCGGTTCACCGTTATATTTCAGATCCTGATTGACTTCGCCGATGCTGGCAAATTGGAAAATCTGATTATCGCAGCCAATTTTAGTATGTCCACGCACCACCACATGCGAATGCAACACGGTGCGATCGCCAATTTCTACATCTGCGTCAATCAGACAGAAGGGGCCGACCACAACATCTGCGCCAATTTTAGCGCCATCTTCAATAATTGCTGAACTATGAATTTTTGCCGTTGGATGAATCATCTTATCCTACTTATGCTGCTGGGTTACATTGGACGGCGTGCGCACATCAATTCGGCTTCGCACACCACTTTTCCATCCACCGTTGCCACGCCGGTAAAACGAGTGACACCGCGACGTTCCTTAATGAAATGGACTTCCAGAATCATTTGATCACCGGGCTCAACCGGACGTTTAAACCGCGCGTTATCGATAGCAGCAAAATAAAACAGTTCATCCTTAGGCAATTCCAACGTTTTAAACGCCAGTACGCCGGTTGCCTGTGCCATCGCTTCCAAGATCAACACGCCTGGGAAAATCGGTTTCTGAGGAAAATGTCCGGTGAAACAAGGTTCGTTGACCGTTACATTTTTCACGGCTTTCAGCCATTTTCCTTCTTCGAAATCAATGACTCTATCAACCAATAAGAACGGATAACGATGCGGTAATAACTGCATAATTTCGTTAATATCGACAATTTTCGCTTCTCTTGACTGCGAATCAGTTTGGTTGTTTTCAGTTGTCACGGTTTTAATTTCCTTAGTATGATATCCATTGCCACGACAAAGTATCGCTAGCAAAAATTATTTTGTTAACGTTTATGCTTTTCCATGCTCTCGCTCTAATGCTTTTAAGCGACGATTTATTTCACTAATATTCATGGTCAGTGCTGCTGTTTTGCGCCACTCTTTGTTGGTTTGCAACGGAATGCCGGAAGAGTAAACCCCCGGCTCAGTGATTGGACGCATCACCATACTCATGCCGGTGACAGTCACGCCGTCGCAAATTTCCATATGTCCGTTGATCACACTGGCTCCGCCGATTAAGCAGTATTTGCCCACGGTCAGGCTACCCGCCATAATCACACCGCCAGCTACCGCCGTACCGGTACCGATGTGTACGTTATGTGCAATTTGACACAAATTATCGATGATCACATTATCCTCGATAATCGTTGCATCTAAAGCACCACGATCGATACAGGTACAAGCACCGATTTCAACCCGATTACCGATAATCACTTGTCCACGCTGTGGAATCTTGATCCACTTGCCTTTATCGTTGGCATAACCAAAGCCATCAGCGCCGATCACCGCAGCAGCTTGAATCAAACAATCCTGCCCGATTTCTACTTCGTGATAGACGGTGGCATTCGCCCAAAGTTGAGTGCCAGAACCAATTTTGCTGTTTTTACCGACAAAGCAACCAGCACCGATCACCACGTTATCGCCTAATACCACGCCGTCCTCAATCACCGCATTGGCACCGATGGAGACATTGTCACCCAATATTACCGACGGCGACAAGACCGCACTTTTAGCAATGCCACTGGCAGCTTTCGGGGTAGCATCCATCAGCTGTGCGATTAGCGCATAAGCGATATAAGGATCGTTAACCACAATCAAATTACTGTCCGCATGACAAAATTCAACATCAGTTTCACTCACCAACAAACAGCCTGCCACAGATTGCTGCAAGCGTTCGCGAAATTTCGCATTGGAAATAAAACTCAGTTGATTCGGCTGTGCTTTATCTAACGCTGCAATGCTGTCCACCGTTGCTTCCGGATTACCGCATAGCCGTCCACTGACATGCTCAGCAAGCTGTTGTAATCGATATTGTGCCATTGATATCCTCTTGTCTCGGATTATTTCTTAGCTTCCGCAGCTGCTGCTGGCTTAATCGCTTTTAAGACTTCTTCGGTAATGTCTTTACCGGCTGCTGCATACACAATCGCATTAGCATCTAGCACATAGCTATAGTTGCCTTTAGCCGCGACTTCATTAGTTGCATTTTGAATGCTAGATAACAGTTTTGATCTTTCTTGATACTGCAGTTCTTCATTTTGAGCTTGCAGCTCTTCGGCTTGTTTTTGATAAGCTTCACGCATTTTATTAATTTCGTCTTCGCGTTTTTGGATATCGGCAGCCCGCAATTTTGATGCTTCTTTTTGTAACGCTTCAATTTTAGTGACAATCGCTTTCTCACTGGCTTGCAATTTTTCAGCCGGTGCTTTCAACTCCGCATCAATTTTAGCACCAGCCGCTTCACGGTCTGGGTGGTTTTGGAACAAATATGCCGAGTTAATAAACGCAATATTTTCTGCGGCATTTGCCAGTGAAGCGCTCAACGCCAATGCTAAAGAAAGTCCTGCGATTTTTAATGCTTTTTTCATGGTATATCCTTTAAAGAGATGTATATGGCAGATCGACCATCAATCTGCCTAGTTTATATGACGTAATTTTAACTAAAAAGTTTCAATTTACTTATTACAATTTGAGCTTAGAAACTGCCACCGATACTGAATTGGAATTGTTCAATCTCATCGCCTTCATATTTTTTAATCGGTTTGGCATACGAGAACACCAATGGCCCAATCGGCGAGTTCCACTGGAATGCCACACCGGCAGAGGCTCTCACTCGAGTCGGATCGCCATAATCGGTAATCCGTTGTGGAATATTGCCTTGAGTAAACAACTTCGCTTTATCTTTATCCCACTCGGTGTTCCAAACGCTGGCGGCATCAACAAATACTGAGGTTCTGACATTGTTCTGGCTCTTATCGCTAACAAACGGTGTCGGCATAATCAATTCGACACTGGCTGTCGCCATCGCATTACCGCCGACAACATCATTATTAATGTTGTTATACGCTGAAGCAGGTGCCGAGACTAAAGCGCCGCTGTTGGTATTATAAATTGCTTTCGGTCCAATCGCACCATAAGCAAAACCACGCAAGCTACCGATACCACCGGCACTATAATTTTGGTAGAACGGTAATTTTTTACCGCCAAAGCCATTCGCATAAGAGAGCCCTGCTCGTCCGGACAATACCCAAGTTTGGTCATAGTTGATAGGGTAATAACTGACCCAATCAGCGCTCAATTTGTAGTATTTATTATCCGAACCCGGAATAGTCACCTTGCCGCCGATACTGGCGCGGGTTCCACTCGTCGGCAAGAAGCCACGGTTTAAGGTATTATAGTTCCAGCCTAAGCTAAACTCAAAATCATCGCTTTTGATTTTCCAGTCATCAGCGCCCATCGACTGTAAATAACGGGCACGGTTATATTCCGGATACATGTTTTTCAATTTGTTATAAACGTATCCCAAGCCCAAATAATAACCGTTATTTTCATTGACCGGGAAGCCTAAAGTGCCGTTGATCCCATAACTGGTACGGGCATATGATGCAGTGGTGTCACTTTTGGCATAGTCGTAAGTATCATAGAATACATTTCCGCCTAAGCTTACGCCATCACGAGTGAAATACGGTTCACTATAGCCTAAATTGATACTGGTGGCGTATTTGTTTTTGACGCCGGATAAACTGACCGAAGAGCCCATGCCTAAGAAATTGTCCTGTTTAACGCTAGCTTGATAGCTCAACCCACTCTCAGTACCAAAGCCAATGCCGAAATTGATACTGCCGGTATTACGTTCTTTCACTTTATATAAAATATCCAGTTGATCATCAACGCCCGGAACCGCCAATGTTTGACTTTCTACTGTTTCATAAAAACCGGTCCTTTCCAAACGGGATTTGCCCTGTTCGATCAAGGCGGTTGACAACCATGTTCCTTCCTGCTGACGCATCTCTTGGCGCAACGTGGAATCAGCACTGACATCATTACCTTCAAACCGGATAGAACGTACATAGTAACGGCGACCTGCGTCCACCACCACAATCAAATCAACAGTATGTTCGGCATCATTAAAATCCGGTTGGATCGTAATTTGAGGATTGGCATAACCACGAGCGCCCAGCGTATTTTTGATTCCATCTTCAATCGCTCTGACGGTATTGCCGCGGAATTGCTCACCACGTTTGATATTCACCAATAATTGCCCAAGATCGGCATTCATTCCGGCAGTATCACCAATAATCCGCACATCATTGATCTCATATTTCTCGCCTTCGTCGATTGTAATCGTCAGATAGACTTCTTTTTTATCTTCACTATAACGCACATCGGTATTCAACAGTTTAAACTTGGCATAACCGTTATTCAGATAAAAGTCACGCAATGTTGTCATATCTTTTTCAAATTTTGGATCAGAAAACTTACTACTGGAAAAAATATTCCACCAAGAAACATCCGGCTGAATCTCAATCTGATCCAGCAATTTACCTTCGCTAAACACTTGGTTGCCAACAAATTTAATCTCTTTGACTAATGCTGAATCGTTCTCTTTGATCTCTAATTTTAACGCTGCTCTGCCTTGTCCCAAGTCATCAACCACAGTATTGATTTCGGCATTGCTGTAACCGGCGGAATGATAATAGTTGAGCAACTCTTGGCGGAAAGATTCCAGTTTTGCACGTTCCAACACTTCCCCTTTAGCAATTCCGTTTTCACGCAGATTGGTTTCCAGTGCCTCTTTTGGAATTTGCTTATTGCCTTCAATCTCTAACGAACTGATATAAGGACGAGGCTGAATGCGCAGCACTAACGCATTGCCCTCACGCACCGCTTCCACATTTTCGTAACCACCACGCAAAAACAGGCTACGCACAATTTGCGACAAATCCTGATCATTTGCTCGTTGCCCGACTTTAACCGGCAGACCGGCAATAATATTTTCAGCCGTCACTGGGTCAGTCCCTTCCACGCGAATATCCTGCACAGTGAACGGTGCTGCCATGACGGTGGTGCTACCCAGAAGTAAACTGGTCATTAGGAGTTTTTTCATTATCATTTTCCTATACATAAGCCTGTTAAATAAAAGATTGATTCCGATTGCCTGCGAGCGTGTCAAATTCAAATAAAGCGTATAATATCATTAAATAATGCGAAAATTGTCAACATTAATAATAACGCCACGCCGATTCTTAAAAAAATCTCGCGAACTTTCTCTGTTACCGGCTTGCCGCGAATTGCCTCAAGCGCCAAAAAAACCAACTGTCCACCGTCCAATACCGGCAGTGGAAATAAATTCATAATGCCCAAATTAACACTAATCAGCGCCATAAAACTCAAGTAATAAACTAAACCGCTATCTAAAGAGATCCCTGCACCTTGAGCAATGGAAATCGGACCACCGATGTTGTTCAGAGAAATATCACCACTCAGTAGCTTCCCTACCAATTTCACAATCACCAACGATAATTCAGCCGTTTTCTCCAGTCCTTGCTGCAAGGCGCTTAGAATATCATATTTTAATTCGGTACGGTACTGTTGTGCTAACGGCTCAAAGGTCGGTGAAAACCCAATATAAGCGTTGCCCTCTTTATTAACTTCGGGCGTGATCGATATCGACAAACGCTGTTGATGACGTTCGATTTCAAACAATAATGGCTGATTCAAATGACTGCCGATCGTCTGCACCAATGCTTGCCATGACAAGACTTCACCGTTTACGGTCATAATTTTATCACCAACGCGCAGTCCGGCAGCAGCGGCAGGCGAGTTATTTGTGATTTTGGATACGGTTAAATCGACTTTACCGCTCTTCGGCACCATACCCAGTGCAGTGAATGCAGCTTGTTTCTGTGGCTCATACCGCCAATCGGTTAAATCCAAACGTTTATCTTGTAGCTGTTGTGGCTGATCAAACGGTGAAACGGTGAGTGTGACTTGGCAAGTACCAACTTTGGTAGTCAACAGCATATTGACACTGGTCCAGTCTTCCACCGCTTTCCCGTCAATCGCGCGAATTTGCATCTCTGGCTGCAAGCCGGCTTGGGCAGCAATCGAATCCGGTACAACACTGTCAATCACCGGTTTCACTGCCGGCACGCCGACTATATAAATCACCCAATAGGCTAAAATCGCAAAAATAAAGTTTGCCATCGGTCCGGCAGCAATCACAAAAGCACGTTGCCATACCGGTTTACTGCTGTAATCTTGCGCTTTTTCATCTTCGCAAACCGCTTCGGTTTTGCTGTCCAACATATTGACATAACCACCCAGCGGAATCATCGAGATGGCGAACTCGGTTCCTTGTTTATCCGTTTTGCTCCACAGCACTTTGCCAAAACCGATTGAAAAGCGCAGCACCTTGATACCGCACTTTCTTGCCGCCCAAAAATGACCATATTCGTGCACGAAGACCAAAACACAGATAACTAACAGAAAAGCAAAAATATACCACAAGCCTGACATCGCACAATTTCCTATAAATAAAAATAGAACATTGCACAGAAAAATGGCAATGCCGCAGTCAAACTATCGATACGATCCAATATGCCACCATGTCCGGGAATCAGTTGACTACTATCTTTGATCCCAACATGCCGCTTAAACATACTTTCAGTCAAATCGCCCAAAATCGAAATTGAGACAGTACCGAACGAGGCCAGCAGCAACAGCGGTAACGATACACTGCGTAGCACAAACTCATTCGGTGTCATTTGCAGAAAAAGTATGCCGACAACCAGTGCTACAACTACACCGCCAATTGCCCCCTGCCAGGTTTTTCCCGGTGAAACCTTTGCTGCCAGTTTATGTTTGCCAAACGCTTTGCCGCAAAAATAAGCACCTGTGTCTGCGCTCCAAATCAGCAGCAACACATAAAACAGCAGCCATAACCCCTCGTAGCTATTTTGATTATAGTTATACAAACGTAGCGCCAGCAACGCCAGCAAGAATGGTGCCAGCGTGAAGAAGCCAAAAAATAGTTGTAACAATGCCGGTTTCTGCCAGTATTTCGTTGAGTGCGGATAGCTTGCCACCAACAACAGCGCCAACACCCACCAAATTAATGCGACCACCAATAGCCAAGCGGTATAACTATTCAGTACAATGCCAGCGTTAATGTAATCCCGATAGGAAAAAATAATTACAAACAGTGCACAAGCGGACAATCCGGTAATCAGCCAGCGCCAAATATCATTCTGATGTCGGGCAAACTGACACCATTCCCAAATTCCCAACACCACAATTGCCGCCACAGTTAAGGCAAACGCATAGGGCGAAAATAGCAATAATGCCGTGATGACAAAAATCAGTAAAACTGCCGCAGAAATAATACGCTGTTTAAGCACCTAACATTCCTCTTTAATTATTATAGTGAATTCAATCGTTAATCATCAATCCGCGGCGCCAAAGCGCCGCTCACGCTGCTGAAACACGGCGATCGCTTGGGCAAATTCCTGTTCATCGAAATCCGGCCATAATACCGGGCTGAAATAGAGTTCAGCATACGCCAACTGCCACAACAAAAAATTACTGATACGCTGCTCACCACTGGTACGAATCAACAAATCTACCGGTGCTTGCTGTTCAGTCACCAACGCTTGTTGAAACAACTCGGCAGTTATCATCTCAGGTTCCAGTTCGCCCTGTTGCACCCGTCGCGCCAATTTTTGGCTGGCTTGCACAATATCCCAATGTCCGCCATAATTCGCCGCAATATTTAATATCAAACCGCTGTTTTGCGCCGTCAATGCTTCAGCTTCAGCGATTTTCTTTTGCAAAGTGCGGTTGAACTGACTGACATCGCCCAAAATTTGTAGCTTAATATTGTTTTTATGTAATTTGCTCACTTCCCGATTCAGCGCCAGCATGAACAGATCCATCAAACCGCTGACTTCACTAGCGGGTCTCGCCCAGTTTTCACTGCTGAAAGCATATAATGTCAACGACTGAATCTGCTGTTTTGCAGCAAAAATCACCGCTTTACGCACCGCCTGCACCCCGTTTTTATGCCCGACCAGACGCAATTTGCCTTTCTCTTTTGCCCAACGGCCGTTGCCGTCCATAATAATGGCGACATGTTTAGGCATCTGTCCGGTGGGGCTATTCGCTGCTAAAGTTACACCTTCGCTCATCTCTCGCTCATCTTTTGTGCGTTATTGTTGTGCATCAAATAGTCGGTTTTCAAATCATATTCGGCACACTATATCACAAGCCCGAAACAACTTAAAAAGCTAAAATCAGTTGTTGTGCTGATTGTCGGGCTTTTTGATCAATTTCAAATACATCATCTATTTGTTTGACGAATAAAGCCGGAAATTGTTCCACCGTTTGCCGATTAATTCGCTCAATATCACTAAACCGAATCTGCCCTTGCAAAAATGCAGCGACGGCAACCTCATTGGCGGCATTCATCACGGTGGTGGCATACTGCCCAGCAGCAAAGCAATCGATTGCCAGCTTTAAGCAAGGATAACGCTGATAATCCGGTTCAATAAAGCTTAACGCTTTAATTTTAAAGAAATCCAACGCTGCCACCCCGGCAAAAGTGCGGTCAGGATACGCCATGCTGTGTGCAATCGGGGTACGCATATCGGGATTGCCCATTTGCGCCAGTACACTGCCGTCACGATAGCGCACCATCGAATGGATAATCGATTGCGGGTGAATAATAATTTCCATCTGTTCAGCCGAAGCATTGAACAACCAGCGGGCTTCGATATACTCCAAGCCTTTGTTCATCATGGTTGCCGAATCGACTGAAATTTTAGGCCCCATCGACCAATTAGGATGTGCCACCGCCTGTGCCGGCGTAATCTTATCAAATTCGGCAAGTGCGGTCTCACGGAAAGGTCCGCCGGAGCCGGTTAAAATAATACTGTCAATACCACTTTCGCTTAAACGACAATGACCAATGCGCTGTTGTTCGATTTGTGGCAAGGCTTGAAAAATCGCATTGTGCTCACTATCGACCGGCAACAACGTTGCGCCGGACTCCGCCACGGCTTGCATAAACAGTTGTCCGCAAGTCACCAGCGATTCTTTATTTGCCAGTAATACTTTTTTTCCGGCTTGAATCGCAGCCAAAGTCGGCGCTAAACCTGCCGCGCCAACAATTGCCGCCATCACCATATCCGCATCGGGGTGTGCTGCGATCTCGCAAATCGCTTGCTCGCCACTCAGCACTTCGGTTTTGACCGCTGTTTGGCTTAATAAAATTTTGAGTGTTTTCGTTGCCTGACTGTCCGCCATTACCGCAAAGTGCGGTTGAAATGCCAAACACTGCTGCGCCATCAATTCAGCATTACGCCCGCCAACCAAGGCAAAAGTGCGGTATTTTTCAGGATTGTGCTCAATCACCGATAAAGTGCTGTTACCGATAGAACCGGTCGAACCAAGAATTACGACATTTTGTTGCATAGATCACCGTATTAATTTGTTATCCGACAGCGACTATTGATCACAATCGGTTATGCACAGATGAGCGGTTTTACCGCTCAAATTATTGACAACGGTTACTGATTAGGCAAAGTAGGGGCGGATTATAGATCCGCCCATTTACGAAGTGAGATATAAGTATTTAATCCAAAATGGAAAAATTCAACGCACTGTTCGGGCAGATCTATAATCCGCCCCTACTTTTACAATATTAATCGTGTATTTTAACTTTTGTCAGCAGTCTAAGGCGCAGGAGCGCCTAGATTAATTGATAATTTTTCATACAACCAAAATGATTATTTAGCAGCGTTAAATACCGCTTTGGTTTCACTTCCCCATTCATTGGT
>NZ_VDHF01000055.1:0-5877 GCF_006228025.1 Testudinibacter crocodili | reverse complement strand
GAAACCCGATAGCGACTTTTAGATAAATGAGAAAAGACAAAGTATAATTACCGTGAAGCGAAAAACGATAGTAATAAAAAAACCAAAGTGTCGTTCAATCACCCACAAAAATACCCAATCAACTTCGCCAATAAATCCCGGGTCGGTTGCACATATTTCGTTTCCAGAAACTCATCCGGCTGGTGCGCCTGTTCGATCGAGCCAGGCCCTAAAATCAAGGTTGGACACAACTGTTGGATAAACGGCGCTTCGGTGCAGTAGTTGACGGTTTGTGCAGTTTCGCCCAGCAGTTTTTCTACCACCTGCACCACTTGCGCCGAATGCGGGCACTCATAACCGGGAATCGGTTCATAAAGTGCGGTCAGGGTCACACGATCGCCCCAACGTTCGATCAACGGTTGCAACGCTTGCTGCATCATCTCGTTTAAATCTTTCAATTCCAAATTCGGCAACGGGCGAATATCGAATTGCAACTCGCAGCAGGCGCAAATCCGATTGAGCGCATCGCCGCCGTGAATATTGCCCAAGTTCATGGTCGGATAGGGAATCACAAAGCCGTCGTGGCGGTATTTTTCACGCAGCGTATCACGTAGTCCAATCAGATGGGTGGTGGCTTGATGCATAATTTCAATCGCATTGATCCCTTTGTCCGGATCGCTAGAATGCCCCGATTTGCCGATCACCCGTACCGCATTGCCCATATAGCCTTTGTGCGCACGGATCGGTTGTAATCCAGAGGGTTCGCCGATAATGGCACAGTCGGGGCGAATATGCGCGTGTTTAGCAAAAGTGCGTGCACCAAGCATGGTGGTTTCTTCATCAGCGGTGGCAAGAATACGCAGCGGTTTTTTCAGTTGGCTCAGATCCAAATTCGCTACCGTATCCACCACAAACGCGAAAAAGCCTTTCATATCTGCCGTACCCAACCCATAAAACTTGCCGTCTTTTTCGGTCAGTTTGAACGGATCAAAAGTCCAGCGTCCGGCATCAAACGGCACGGTATCAGTGTGCCCTGCCAGCAGCAGCCCGCCTTCGCCCTCACCGAAAGTCGCTAATAAATTGTATTTATTCCGCGTGCCTTCGACCGCGATGATGTCGGTTTTAAAACCCAGCGTTGCCAACCAATCCGCCAAGGTTTCAATCAAAGTGCGGTTGGATTGATCCTGCTCCGCCTCCAGACTGCTGATGGTCGGCAAGCCGATTAAAGTGCGGTATAACTCGAGAAAGTGCGGTATTGACATATTTTTTCCTGATAATAGGGGATTAATTTCAATAATTATGCAAAATAACGCATAATTAATCACTCTTAAACTTATTTAACGTGGTGCAAATCATGTATAAATCACATACAATAGCTTTAACTTTTTGCCACTTAATAAGGATTAGCCTACCCTATGTCAAAATTAAAAGCCATCATTGTCGGTGCCAGCGGTTACACTGGCGCCGAACTCGCCCTGATTTTAAACCGTCATCCGCAGTTTGAGCTGAGCGGGTTGTATGTTTCGAGCAACAGTGCCGATGCCAACAAACCGATTTCCAGCCTGTATCCGCAACTGCGTAGCCTGGTGGATCTGCCGTTGCAACCATTGCCTGCCGACAATACTGAGATCGGCAAACTGGCGCAGCAATTTGATACTGTGTTTTTGGCAACCGCACACGAAGTCAGCCACAATTATGCGCCGATTTTCCTCAATGCCGGCTGCCAAGTGTTCGATCTGTCCGGGGCATATCGGGTAAATAACGCTGAATTTTATACCCAATATTATGGCTTTGAACACCAACATCCGCAACTGTTGCAAAGTGCGGTTTACGGCTTGGCAGAATGGAACCATGAACAGATTAAACACACCGATTTGGTGGCGGTTGCCGGCTGTTATCCGACCGTGTCGCAACTGAGCCTGAAACCACTGCTGGAAAATGATTTGATTGACCGTTCCCAGCTGCCGGTGATTAATGCCGTCAGCGGTGTGAGCGGTGCCGGACGCAAAGCCAGTCTGACCAGCAGTTTCTGCGAAGTCAGTCTGAATGCCTACGGCGTATTTAACCACCGCCACCAGCCGGAAATCGCCAGCCATTTGGGCTGCGACGTGATCTTCACCCCGCACTTGGGCAATTTCAAACGTGGCATTTTGGCGACCATCACCGCCAAACTGAAAGCTGGTGTCACTGCCGAGCAAGTACAAGCGGCGTTTGAACAAGCTTATCACGGCCGTCCGTTGGTGCGCTTATGCGGTCGTCATTTTCCGGCGATTAAACAGGTGGAATTCACCCCGTTCTGCGATATTGCCTTTGCCGTCAAAGATCAGCACATTATTATCGTCGGTGCAGAAGACAATTTGCTGAAAGGCGCGTCGGCACAGGCGGTGCAATGTGCCAATATCCGTTATAACTTCCCGGAAACCGCTGGATTATTTTAATAGGAGCAGCTGATGAGAGCCTTAGTCTTAAAAGTCGGCGGTGTGTTACTCGATACGCCGCAGGCAATGGATAACCTGCTGACCGCACTTCGCCACTATCGCCAACAACATAAACGCCAAATCGTGATTGTACACGGCGGCGGCATTGTGGTGGATAATCTGATGAAAAAGCTGAATTTGCCGGTGGCAAAAAAGAACGGTTTGCGCATCACCCCAAGCGATCAAATTGATATTATCGTCGGTGCACTGGCCGGCATTGCCAACAAAACTCTGTTGGCAAAAGCCTTAAGTATGCAGCTGAATGCGGTCGGGCTGTTTTTGGGCGACGGCAACATGACCGAAGCACAACAGTTTGATGAGGAATTAGGACATGTTGCTAACGTGAGCGCCAACGATCCGACGCTGTTGACACAACTGTTACAAGCGGATTTTCTGCCAATTATCAGCTCGATCGGTTTGGACAAACAAGGGCGCTTGATGAACGTCAATGCCGATCAAGCGGCGATTACCATCGCCAAATTGATCGATGCCGATCTGGTGATGTTGTCCGACGTGGACGGTGTGTTAGACGCCAATAAACAACGGATTGCGCAACTCAACAGCACGCAAATCACCCAGTTAATTGCAGACCAGGTGATCACCGACGGCATGATCGTCAAGGTCAATGCGGCGTTGGAAGCAGCAAAAGATTTAGGCCGTGGCGTGGACATCGCCAACTGGAAGCACCCCGACAAACTGACCGCACTTTTAAGCGGCGAGATTGTCGGCACACGGATTTGTCCATAGACAACACATAGACAACAAATGTGGGGCGGATAAAAAAGCTCAACGTCTTGTTACTAAAAAATTGTTACTAAAAATTTAATACAACAAAAGAGGAATTTTATGGCACTTTGGGGCGGACGCTTCACGCAAGCGGCGGATCAGCGGTTTAAACAATTTAACGATTCATTGGTGTTTGACTACCGCTTGGCGGAACAGGATATCGAAGGTTCGATCGGTTGGTCGAAAGCCTTGACTGCCGTTGGGGTTTTAACTGCCGCAGAACAGCAACAACTGGAACAAGCGTTGCAAGCGCTGCACGCCGTGGTTGCTGCCGATCCGCAGATTATCCTGCAAGACGATCATGAAGATATTCACAGTTGGGTCGAGAGCAAACTGATCGAAAACGTTGGCGATTTGGGCAAAAAATTGCACACCGGTCGCAGCCGTAACGACCAAGTGGCGCTAGATATCAAATTGTGGTGCAAACGGCAAGTCACCGAACTGCAAAAATCCATCCGCCAACTGCAACACAAGCTGATCGCCACCGCCGAAGCCAATCAAAGTGCGGTGATGCCCGGTTACACCCACCTGCAACGGGCACAGCCGGTCACCTTTGCCCATTGGTGTCTGGCGTATTTCGAAATGTTAGAACGGGACTACTCGCGCCTTGCCGATGCCTATCAGCGCATGAACAGTTGTCCGCTCGGCTGCGGTGCGCTGGCCGGCACAGCCTATCCGATTGACCGTGAGCAGTTGGCGCAAGATCTCGGCTTTGCCTCTGCCACCCATAACAGTTTGGATACGGTGTCCGATCGTGATCACATCATCGAACTGCTGTCTGCTGCTTCGTTAAGCATGGTGCATCTTTCCCGTTTCGCCGAAGATTTGATTATTTTCAACAGCGGCGAAGCCAATTTCGTTGAGCTGTCGGACAAAGTCACCTCCGGTTCATCGTTAATGCCGCAAAAGAAAAATCCGGACGCCTGCGAATTGATTCGTGGCAAAACCGGGCGTGTGGTTGGGGCGTTAAACGGCATGTTGATGACGGTGAAAGGCTTGCCGCTGGCGTATAACAAAGATATGCAAGAAGACAAAGAGGGCATTTTTGACGCACTTGATACCTGGCACGACTGTTTGGATATGGCAACACTAGTGTTGGACGACATTAAAGTCAACCGTGAAAAAACCCAAGAAGCCGCACTGAAAGGCTACTCCAATGCCACCGAATTAGCGGATTATCTGGTCGCCAAAGGCATTCCGTTCCGCGACTCGCACCACATTGTCGGCGAGGCCGTGGTGTATGCGATTCAGCAACAAAAAGCGTTGGAAACGTTAAGCCTTGAGGAATTCAAACGTTTCAATCCGGTCATCGACCACGATGTTTACCCGATTCTGTCACTGCAATCCTGCCTCGACAAACGCTGCGCCAAAGGCGGCGTTGCGCCGCAACGAGTTGCTGAAGCGATTGCCGCTGCCAAAGTGCGGTCAGCATAACTTAACATTCCGCTCTCGCTTTAGATAGCGCCATTGATGACAATCAGTGGCGTTTTTTTATGCTTTTCTCGCCAAGATTAACGCCTAAAAAGCAGCCAAAAATTGATCGCGATCATACTTTATGCCTTGCATGTAGCATCCCATTTGAAGTGTAAGCTATCTTCACGTAATATTTACAAGACTGCTCTAAAGCGTTTTTTGGCTATAACCTCGATAAATAAGGAATGACTTATGCAATTCATCAAACTGAGTTTAACCGCACTTTGCCTCGGCTTAATCACTGCCTGTGGCGGAAGTGGCGGTGGTGGCGATAACAGCGGCAATACGGCAACACCAGTCAACGATAATACCACTTCTCCAACGACCAATGTTGATACGCCGAGTACACCTAATACGGAAACCAATAATACTACGGGGCAAGTAGCCAAAACCTCACTCGATAGCGATCATATTGTCGTCACCAACTTAAATTCTCCGAATCTCAGCACTATCACAGTCGATGGACAAACCATTCAAGTGATGAGAAGTGGAACTTATGTCGGAAGCTGGAGCAATATTCGCGATGGCAGCGTTACAACGACGGTTTGTTGCGGTAAATATGATTCTGCCAAAATCGGGTTTTATGATCTAGGTGAAGATGCGCCAGCTTATCTATTTTATAATGGTATTGTCACAGCAAAAAACGACATTCCACAAAGCGGTGTTGTGACTTATAAAGGCGATTCAATAATCTTCCCGGGCTCGGCTGATACGGATTTGCCTGATCAAATTACAGGAACCAGCACATTTAACGCTGATTTTGGCAACAAAACGTTATCCGGAAGCTTGAATGCAGATCAGGTTACCGTTACCGTTAATGCAAAAATCAACGAAAATACCCTTTCCGGTACGGCAACTTCTTCCGTTGATCCCGGAACAATAAATGTTGATGGCAAATTTTATGGTAGCAATGCTAAACAGCTAGCCGGAATGGCGATACCTCAAACAGAAAACGACGATTGGGGCGCCGCATTTATTGCCGGCAAACAATAATATCAAATTCACCAGAGCCACTAACCCAGTGGCTCTTTAGACTGCTGACAAAAGTTAAAATACACGATTAATATTGTAAAAGTAGGGGTAGATTATATATCCGCCCGAAGTGCATCTTATATTTTTACTTTATTTATTAAGTGCTTATACCACACTTCGCAAACGGGCG
>NZ_VDHF01000054.1:0-25371 GCF_006228025.1 Testudinibacter crocodili | reverse complement strand
TTCACAACTTTTGCCTTATTTATTTGCAAAAAGAGTGGCGAAAAAGTGTCTATAGCTCAAATTATAAACAAAGATCAACAGACCCTAACTGAATGACCGGAATCAAGATAAGGTAGGAAAATAGCGATGAAAACATGGGCAGAAGCGATTGGCGAGGAAAAAAAACAGGCTTATTTTCTACAGATTTTACAACGGATTGAGCAAGCCAAAAAGAGCGGTAAAACCGTTTATCCGCCACACGATGAAGTGTTCACTGCTTTTCGTTTGACCGAATTTGATCAAGTGAAGGTGGTGATCTTGGGACAAGACCCTTATCACGGACCAAACCAAGCACATGGGTTAGCTTTTTCGGTGAAAGCCGGCATTGCGCCGCCACCGTCGTTGCTGAATATGTATAAAGAGTTGGAAAACGATATTGAAGGATTTCAGATTCCCCAGCACGGCTATTTAGCCGCTTGGGCGGCACAGGGCGTGTTGTTGCTGAATACGGTGCTGACGGTAGAACGTGGGCAGGCACATTCGCATGCGGATTTCGGTTGGGAAACCTTTACTGATAAAGTGATTGCCCAATTGAACCAACAGCGTGAACATCTGGTCTTTTTATTGTGGGGCAGCCATGCCCAGAAAAAAGGACGCATTATCGATCGAGAACGCCATCTGGTGTTAACGGCACCGCATCCGTCACCGTTGTCGGCTTATCGCGGCTTTCTCGGCTGCCGCCACTTCTCCCAAGCCAATGTCTATTTGCAGCAGCAGGGGCAAAGTGCGGTCGACTGGCGCTTGCCTTTGACACTAGATCCTTAAATGGCCAATTGTACGAACAGTTGAAAGCCATTAGAGAAATCATGCGAGTTTTGTTACAATCGCAACCTGTTTAACTTATTGATGGAAGCACCATGTTAGCAATTATTTCCCCGGCGAAAACCCTAGATTTTCAAGCGACGGCACCGCAGTTTGAGTTCACGCAACCGAGCTTGACGGACTATAGTCGTCAGCTCATTGAGGTTTGTCGTCAATTGACGCCGGCGCAAATCGGCTCGTTAATGCACATCAGCGATAAACTAGCAGGGCTGAATGCAGCGCGGTTTGCCGACTGGCAAATTGAGCATAACCAGAGCAATGCCAAAGCTGCGATTTATGCGTTCAAAGGCGATGTTTATACCGGTTTGGCAGCAGAAAGTTTAACTCATGATGATATTTTGTATGCGCAACAGCACTTGCGGATGTTGTCGGGGCTTTATGGTTTGTTAAAACCGTTGGATTTAATGCAGCCCTATCGTCTGGAAATGGGCACTAAGTTGGCGAATTCTAACGGCAAAAACTTGTATGAATTTTGGGGCAGCGTAATTACTGAACAGTTGCAAACAGCGCTGGATCAACAACAGGATAAGCTATTGATTAATCTAGCATCGGATGAATACTTTAAAGCGGTGAAGCCGGCGGAATTAAACGCACGGATTATCAAACCGATCTTTTTAGATTATAAAAACGGCAAATATAAAATCATCAGTTTTTATGCCAAAAAAGCGCGTGGTTTAATGTGCCGCTATTTGATTCAACATCGCATCGACAACGCCGAAGCACTGAAAAACTTTGATTTGGGGGGGTACTGGTTTGACGAAAGTCAGTCGGGTGCTGACGAGTGGGTGTTCAAGCGCGATGCACAATAAAAATAAGGAAGTCAGTATGTGGCGCTACAGTTTATTATTGGTAGTTTTGTTGGCAGGATGTGTTACAAGACCGAGTGTCACAACACCGACCACACCAGATAACAGCAAGGTTTTTCGCTCGGCTAGTGAAGTCGTATTAGACGGCAAGACCTTTGTGCCGAGCAAAACAGTAGATCTGATTGAAATGGTGAAATACGTTTATGAGCCGAAAGCAGGTACTAAAGGGACGCTAAGCCGTGAGAAAGTAATCCTATTTTTTGATAAAAACCTGCGGAATATCAGTTTACAGCAACGAATGGAACTGCGTCAGCGCAGTTATCAGCACAGCGAAAACAGCATTGCTGAGCTGTCTATTCAAGATAATGTGCTGTATTCTACCGTGATTTATCGCCCTAGCGCGCAGTACGACTATTGGGGCGTAGAAGTTGCAAAAGGGCGAGAGCTCAGCGGTTGCGGCTTTTTAGAGCTGCAATATGCCTATGCGCAGAATAAATCAAAGGTAACCAACGATGAGAAGGTTTTTTTGAACAATCAAATTTACCCAAATGCTCGTCAATATTTGCACAAATTACAGCAGCAACCTTGGTTGTGGCAGTGTGAATAAACTATAACGTATACATTAGCACATAGAGAGGTTGGCTATATCATGTATGAAAAATATAGCCGCTTGGTGCGGCGAGCCTCCTTGTTGGCTGTAGGTACCGCACTTTGCCTGATTTTAATCAAGAGTGTGGCGTGGTGGCAGACCGGTTCGGTCAGTATACTTGCCTCAATTATTGATTCATTGCTTGACTTGCTGGCATCGTTTACCAGTATGTTGATTTTGCGTTTTTCGCTGATGCCGGCGGACGACAATCACTCTTTCGGTCACGGCAAGGCGGAATCATTGGCAACCTTGATTCAAGGGGCGTTTATTTCTGGTTCGGCAATTTTACTGCTACTGCAAGGTGTTGAGCGGGTGATCAACCCGCAGCCGTTACAAGCGGCGGGTTTGGGAATGGCAGTAACCGTGCTGACACTGTTGATGACCCTGGGATTGATCCGCTACCAGCGCTATGTGATCAAAAAAACCCAAAGCCCGGCAATTAAAGCGGATCAATTGCATTATCAAACCGATCTGTTAATGAATGTGGCGGTGCTGCTGTCATTAGGATTAAGTGCTTTCGGGTATGTATATGCCGATGGGATTTTTGCGTTGGCTATTTCAGTCTATATTTTAATCAGTGCACTAAAAATGCTGTTTGAAGCAGTACAGTTGCTACTTGATCGTGCTTTGCCAGACAGTGAAATTGAGCTGATTTGGAAAATTGTATCTGCACAAGATAATATCATCGGTGTGCACGATCTACGCACTCGTCGTTCCGGCGCTGTGCGTTTTATACAATTGCATTTAGAATTGGACGATCATCTACCGTTATGGCACGCACATCAAATTACCGATAATCTAGAAAACCGTTTATTGATGGCGTTTCCAATGTCAGATATTATTATCCACCAAGAGCCGACTTCAGTGGTGCAGCAAGAGCTGCAGGCACGGCAAAAATAAACTGTTTTCGGTTTGTCATAAAATCAAGACATAAGATTGTAAAAATGTTAACAAACAATAAAAAAATAGCAGAAATGCAATTTTTCTATAGAGAGTCACTCCGGGATCGTGTACTCTACGCACAATTATTTTAATCGTTTAAATTAAATTTAGAAGGTAACTCAACATGGTACAAAAAGTTGCTATTTTAACCAGTGGCGGAGATGCGCCGGGTATGAATGCGGCAATTCGCGGCGTGGTGCGTTCTGCGCTATTCGAAGGTATGGAAGTATATGGCGTATATGATGGATATCAAGGACTTTATAACAATAATATCAAAAAGTTAGAACGTTTTTCTGTATCGGATATTATTAGTCGTGGCGGTACATTTCTAGGCTCTGCACGTTTTCCTGAGTTTAAAAAACCGGAAGTGCGGGCGAAAGCGGTAGAAAATTTGAAAGCGCACGGAATTGACTCACTGGTGGTGATTGGTGGTGACGGTTCTTACATGGGCGCTAAGTTAATCACCGAAGAGTACGGTTTCCCATGTATCGGGATTCCGGGTACTATTGATAATGATGTGGCGGGTACGGATTATACCATCGGATATCAAACCGCACTTGAAACGGCATTGGAAGCCATAGACCGCCTGCGTGATACCTCAAGTTCGCACCAACGTGTTTCCATTATCGAAATCATGGGTCGCCACTGCGGGGATTTAACGCTGGGTGCGGCAATTGCCGGTGGTTGTGAATTCATTGTCGTGCCAGAGCGTCCATTTGAGCGTGAGGCTTTAATCAAGAAAGTCGAATATGGTTTCCAAAAAGGCAAACGTCACGCTATTATTGCGATTACTGAGTATATCTGTGATGTAAATGAATTAGCGAAAGAAATCGAATCCCGAGTGAAACTGGAAACCCGTGCTACCGTATTGGGACATGTTCAACGAGGTGGTGCGCCTTGTGCTTTTGACCGTATTTTAGCTTCGCGCATGGGCGTTTATGCAGTTGAACTATTGAAACAAGGTATCGGTGGTCGTTGTATCGGCATTCAAAATGAAAAATTAGTACACCATGATATTATTGACGCGATAACCAACATGAAGCGCCCATTTAAAGCGGATTGGTTTGAAGCATCAAGAAAGTTGTATTAATCGTTTGATTAAACAGGCAAAACCCGCTGATTTAGCGGGTTTTTGTTTATTTTCCCAACCGCTCTTTATAATGCCGGCGGCAAACAGACAAATAGCTGTCATTTCCGCCGATTTGAATCTGCTCGCCGGCTTTGACCACCTCGCCTTGTTCGTTCAAACCCAGTACAAAGTTAGCTTTGCGTCCGCAGTAGCAAATGGTTTTCAGCTCTTCCAACTGATCTGCCCAGGCTAATAAATATTGGCTGCCTTTGAACAATTCGCCCTGAAAATCGGTGCGTAAGCCGTAGCACAATACCGGAATGTGCAGTTTATCGACCACGTCACTGAGTTGATAAACCTGTGCTTTGGTTAGAAATTGCGCTTCATCGACCAAAATACAGTGCAGCGGTTGTTGATGAATTTGCGCTTTGATTTGTTGGTATAAGTCCGTTTCATTGGTGAACACCAACGCTTCTTGGCTGATGCCGATGCGTGAGGTGACTTTGGCTGTGCCAAAACGGTTATCGATTGCGGCAGTGTAAACCAAGGTGTTCATGTGCCGCTCGCGATAGTTATAAGAAGATTGCAGCAAGGTGGTTGACTTGCCGGCGTTCATGGATGAGTAATAAAAATAGAGTTTTGCCATAGTCTGTGACTCGTTCTAAATCAATTTTTTAGCCAGTAATAAATCCAGTAGAACAAGACACTGACCAAAACTGGCAAACATGCTAGCACAAAAATGCCGACAGTGGTGCTGGCGCCAAACCAATGTCCAAGTGCGGTCAGATAATCCATCAATTGTTCTGTGGGTAAGCTGAACAAAAAATAGGCAATAATAGCGATGCTGATAGCGCAACCCAATCCGGCGGCGCGCATTGCCTGTGTTTTTTTGATATTTTCCATAAGTCATCCGATCGAGAGAAACGTTGCGGAAATCCTATCATAACAACGCTATTTGGTAAAAGGCATTTGACAAACGGCATTTGACAAACAGAGCGCAGATGAATCATTTAGACATTCCCCTAGCTTGGTTTATAATGTGAATATGATTAAAAATAAAGGATATGATATGCAATTTTCAAAAATGCACGGTCTGGGAAACGATTTTATGGTGGTGGACGGTATCACCCAGAATGTTTTTTTCCCAGAAGGTACGATTCGTCGCTTGGCGGATCGTCATCGAGGTGTGGGTTTTGATCAACTATTGTTGGTCGAGCCGCCTTACGATCCTGACATGGATTTCCATTACCGTATTTTTAATGCCGACGGCAGCGAAGTGGCGCAGTGTGGCAACGGCGCGCGCTGTTTTGCGCGTTTTGTGCAGTTGAAAGGCTTGACTAATAAAAAAGAGATCAGCGTCAGCACCCAAAAAGGTAAAATAGTGCTAAGCATTAAAGATGACGACCAAATCCGAGTCAATATGGGCGAACCGGTCTGGGAGCCGAGTAAGGTACCGTTCAGCGCCAATAAATTTGAAAAAAATTATATTTTGCGTACCGAGTTAGAAACCGTGCTGTGCGGCGTGGTGTCGATGGGCAATCCGCATTGCGTGCTGACGGTGGACGATGTGATGACAGCGTCGGTCGAACGTTTAGGACCGCTGTTGGAACATCACGACCGTTTTCCGGAGCGTGCTAATATAGGTTTTATGCAGGTTTTAAACCGTAAACAGATTAAGCTGCGGGTGTTTGAACGGGGCGCGGGCGAAACCCAAGCCTGTGGCAGCGGCGCTTGTGCTGCGGCGGCGGTCGGCATCATGCAGGGCATATTGGATAATCGGGTCGAAGTCGAGTTACCCGGTGGTAAATTGTTGATCGAATGGCAAGGCGAGGGCAAACCGTTGTTTATGACTGGTGATGCGACGCATCTGTTTGACGGTTATATTCGATTGTAAGGGGCTGTGATGAGCGAAGAATTGAACGCAAGTGCGGTAGCAGATTATCTGCGTCAGCATCCGGATTTTTTTCAGGACTATCCGCAATTGTTAGACCAGTTGCAAGTGACACATCGGCATAAAGGAGTTTTGTCGCTGGTTGAAACCAAGCTGCAACGCCAGCGTGATCAATTGCAGCGCCAACAGCAAGAGTTGGATACGATTCATAAAATGGCAGAACACAACGAGCGGATGTTTTTCAGCCTGTTACCGCTGCAAACCCGATTTTCACAAGCGAAACGATTACCTGACGGGTTAACAATCTTGCAAGACTGGACAACCGCACTTGGCTTGCAAAAAGGCACGCTGTTGCTGTTTCGTGACAGTTGGGTGGAAAACGAGGAGATCGCAGCGCAAAACTGGTTGGATCGCACAGCGTTTGAGATTATCCGTTTGGAACGTTTCGGTTTGCAGCGCCACTATTTAGGCACTTTGACCCATCGTGAAAAAACGCTGTTGTTATTGCCGGAAGATTTTCCGATTGGCTCGGTGGCGCTTTGCCTGTTGGGTAAACGTAAATCGCGTCACCCTTACACGGCGGTGTTATTGTTTGCGGCAAAAGACGAGCGCCATTTTCACCGTAATCAAGAAACTTCGTTCTTACGCCAACTTGCCGAAATGATCGAACAACATCTCGATCATTGGCTGATTGAGAAACTGTAAATGAGCGCAATCGCACTTTCGCAACCATTACAGGGCTATTGGAACTATTTGCGCATTGAACGTCGCTTGAGCGAACTGACAATTGAGAATTACCAACGGCATTTAGCGGTATGTATTACGATTTTAGAATCTCAACAGATTGAAAACTGGAGAGAGGTGGATGCGAGTGTGATTCGGTTTCTGCTTTCTGTCAGTAAAAAGCAACATTTGTCTGCAAAAACATTAGCATTACGACTTTCCAGTCTACGAAGTTTTTTAAATTATTTGCTTTCACAGCGCGTGATTGATGTCAATCCGGCAATTGCAGTTTCTGCACCGAAAGCGGCTAAACGCCTGCCGAAAAATATTGAAGCCGAGCAGCTTGGGTTACTATTGGATAGTTCGAGTAAAGAGCCGATTGATATACGTGATTTGGCGATGATGGAGTTGATGTACAGCGCCGGTTTGCGCTTAAACGAGCTGCAACAGCTTAATCTCCGCGACTTACAACATCGCAGCCGAGAATTGCGCGTGATCGGCAAAGGTAACAAAGAGCGGATTTTGCCGTATGGGCGTTATGCCGCACAAGCGCTGCAAAAATGGCTGGTGGTGCGGGTATTATTTAATCCAGAAGATGATGCGTTATTCGTTAGTCAGCGTGGTAAGCGAATCTCTCACCGTGCGATTCAAAAACGCTTAGAGGTGTGGGGGCAGCGGCAGGGTTTGCCGACCCATTTAAACCCGCACAAACTGCGGCATTCGTTCGCCACGCATATGCTGGAGTCCAGTTCTGACCTGCGCGCGGTACAAGAGCTTCTTGGGCATGCCAATCTCTCAACGACTCAAATCTACACCCACCTTGATTTCAAACACCTTGCCGATGTGTACGACTCAGCCCACCCGAGGGCGAAGCGGAAGTGAGTAAGATTGTGCCGCAATAATTCCTTCTCTCCTTGTGGGAGAAGAACAGATTTTGGCTTCGTTCAGAAGCAAAAATCAGGATGAGGGGGCAGGATGTAGTGCTGTGATCCGATATCTCACCCTCATCCGCCCTTCGGGCACTTTCTCCCATCAAGGGAGAAGGAAGTCATGTGCAGGCAACTGAACTGGTGAAAACGATAGAACGTAGTCGCTAGAATTCCTTCGCCCCTTGTGGGAGAAGGACAGATTTTTGCTTCGTTCAGAAGCAAAAATCAGGATGAGGGGGCAGGATGTAGTGCTGTGATCCGATATCTCACCCTCATCCGCCCTTCGGGCACCTTCTCCCATCAAGGGAGAAGGAAGTCATGGGATTGTACCTTAGGATTTCTTCGCCGATCAAGGGGGAAGCAAACTATCACCGCACCAGTTTCTTCGCCTCTTCTTCCAGTAAAACACCTTTACACACTCGACAATGATAACGAACTTTATTGCGTAGGATATTATTGTGGCGGCGCACGCTGAGCTGGTGGGTTTGGCACTGGCAGCGGTAAGCAACGGTTCTGCCTTGCACACGTTGCACATCAAATTGATGGCAGGTGTCGGCAGGTAGCTTGAATAGGTTTTGCATCACAAACTGCCACTCTTTGCCGTGCGGTTGCACCCGCCCGAAGACTTGATAAACAATCAAATGCGCCAGTTCGTGTGGCACGACTTGGCGCAAAAATTCCTCGCTGTTTTCCAACAGCAAAGTGCGGTTCAGGCGGATTTCATTTTGTTGCAGGTAGGCAACGCCTGCTTTCATGCCGCGCAGGTTAAAATTGAATTCCGGCATGACAAAAGTGCGCTTGAAATGCTGTTCGGCGAGAGCCAAACAGCCGCGTAAGCGGCGGCTGATTTGCAGATTGAGGTGGCGCAGTTGTTGCTGCTCGTTGGGTAAAATTGACATAAAGTGCGGTTACACAGCCTGAAGCGCCATTTCCAGCCCTTTCGCTTCGGTCGGGTAATACGGATTGGGAGGCGTGTGGCGCAGTAAAATTTCGCCGTCTTGAAACAGCGCCAATTCATTGACTGCCAATTGTTGCCAATTTTCATTATCGGTTAACGGCAACGTGGCGATGACCGCCACCCGATCATTCGGCGTGGTGACCGAAGCAAAATCAATTTGCACGTCATCATCAACCAATTTCGCCTCGCCAAACGGTGCTTTACGTACGATATAATGCAACAGCGAACCAGTGTGGGCAATCAACCAATCGCCATTTGACAACAGAAAATTCAGCAAACCATATTGACGCACTTCTTGCGCGATCAAATTCACTTCGGTAAAAATCTGCTCAAGGCTTGGGGCGTGATCAAACTTCTGACGTAAGGTTTCCAGCAAATAGCAAAACGCCGCTTCCGAATCGGTCGTGCCGACCGGGCGATAATATTGCCCCTCGTTTGGCTGAAAGCCTTTTAAATTACCATTGTGAGCAAACAGCCAATATTGCCCCCACATCTCACGCATAAACGGATGGGTATTCGCCAGCAAAATCGGCCCTTGCGTCGCCTTGCGGATATGCGCAATCACATTTTTCGACTGAATCGGATAATTGCGTACCAGATCCGCTACCGGCGATGTGGCGCTGGCTTTGTCGTCGTGAAACAAACGCACGCCCTTATCTTCAAAAAAACCGATCCCAAATCCGTCTGCGTGTGAATCCGTCAACCCACCACGACAACGGAAACCCTCAAACGAAAACACAATATCGGTCGGGGTGTTGCAGTTCATACCGAGGAGTTGGCACATGGTTTTTCCTTGTATGCAGAGATTAATTGATAATAACAAAGTCTAGCGAAGTGGTTCGCAAATGTAAAATAATCAAATGTGCTAAGTGAGAATTTTATGTTATGAATAACGCTAATAAATTGATTTATAAAAAGGAAGTGCGGTATGGTAAAGTGCAGCGATAAATTGTAAGGCAGTTTATATTTATTGGAAATCTTATGCCGAATTTACCGATTCGCAACAAAGAAGCCTTGATTCGGGAGTTGGCAGGTTCGCAGTTGAGGGAAGACTATATCTGTTATTTCTCACAATCTGAATCGCTCACGCTGGCGATATTGACCCGTGCGGTGAATGTGGTTTCATAGATTGCTACCGTTGAGCCGCAAAAACCGTTTGCCGAGTAATTGCTGACCGAACTTGAGGGCGAGTGCCGGTTGAA
Source organism: Testudinibacter crocodili (assembly GCF_006228025.1). Classification (NCBI taxonomy): domain Bacteria; kingdom Pseudomonadati; phylum Pseudomonadota; class Gammaproteobacteria; order Pasteurellales; family Pasteurellaceae; genus Testudinibacter; species Testudinibacter crocodili. The sequence goes on along the minus strand of NZ_VDHF01000054.1, from coordinate 15,341 downwards.
AACAGTGGGGAAAAGTTGCGGTGATGGGGTTTTGAACTAGGGATTCAATAGTGCCGCCCAGTTTCGCTTTACATAAATAATTCGGACGATATTCACGGTATTCTTTGTTTCATTGAGTCTGAAAAAAATCGCATACTTTTTTACTGAAATTTGGCGGTAGCCCATTGCCGCCAATTCTTTATCTCTAACCAATGCAATACGTTGAGGCATTTCAACCAGTGATGCTATAGTGGTTTCAAACTCTTCCAGCAGTTGAAGAGCGGTCATTGGTGCCGAAAGTTGTGAAAAAACATAGGTGATAATGTTGTGTAAATCCGCTTTAGCTGTATCTGATATTTCAACATGATATTTATTGCTTATCACCAATCACCTCATTGCGCAGCTCTTGGAATACTTGTTCAAATGGGTGTGTTTTGCCCGCAGTAATCGCTTGTTCGCCTTCTTGCAATAAATGGTATAACTCTAAACGTCCGACTAATTTTTCGTAGGTTTCGATACTCATCACGGCAAGATCTCCTTGCCCATTTTTGGTGATAAACACAGGTTCTTGTGTTTGATTGCAAAAAATCGAAATCTCATTATAGTTATTTCGTAATTCGGTGCTGGATTTAATCGTAGGCATAAAATATCCTTAATGCAGAGGTTGGCTAAAGATATTATAAAGAAATTTCTGTAGATTAATAGACCCTAGAGTGGCGAAATAAAAAATGCGGTTCAACCCTTCAGCCAAACCGCACTTTTACTTTTCAGTCAAAGATTATTTTAACCCAGCCGCACTTCTCAATTCTTCGGCACGATCCACTTTTTCCCAAGGGAATTCGTTACGTCCGAAGTGGCCGTAGGTGGCGGTTTTGCGGTAGATGGGTTGGATCAGATCCAGCATTTTGATTAAACCGTATGGGCGCAGGTCAAAAAATTCACGCACCAGTTTCACCAATAATGCTTCGCTGACTTTCGCCGTACCGAAAGTTTCGATCATAATTGAGGTTGGCTCTGCAACACCGATGGCATAGGAAAGCTGGATTTCGCAGCGATCAGCAAGACCGGCGGCAACGATGTTTTTCGCCACATAACGGGCGGCATATGCCGCAGAGCGATCGACTTTAGACGGGTCTTTGCCAGAAAATGCGCCGCCGCCGTGACGGGCTGCGCCGCCGTAGGTATCGACGATAATTTTACGTCCGGTCAAGCCGCAGTCGCCCATCGGGCCGCCGATCACAAAGCGGCCGGTCGGGTTGATAAAATATTTGGTGTTGGTGGAAAGCCATTCGCTCGGCAGAATCGGTTTGATAATTTCTTCCATCACCCCTTCGTAAATCTGCTTTTGATCGACTTCTTCGCTGTGTTGGGTGGAGAGTACCACCGCATCAATACCGACAATGTTATGCTTGTCGTATTGGAAGGTGATTTGGCTTTTGGCGTCCGGGCGTAGCCAGTTCAACGTGCCGTTTTTACGCACTTTTTCTTGCTGTTCCATTAAACGGTGGGCGTAAGTAATCGGTGCCGGCATAAAGACTTCGGTTTCATTGGTGGCGTAACCGAACATAATGCCTTGGTCGCCAGCGCCTTGCGCCAGCGGATCTTCACGGTCCACCCCTTGATTAATATCGGAAGATTGTTTGCCGATCCCGTTCAACACCGCACAAGAATGCCCATCGAAGCCCATGGTGGACGAGGTATAACCGATATCGCAAATCACTTGGCGTGCGATATGTTCAATATCGACCCATGCCGAAGTAGTGATTTCGCCGCCGACTAACGCCATGCCGGTTTTGACATAGGTTTCGCAAGCGACACGGGCTTTCGGATCTTGTTCGATGATGGCGTCCAACACCGCATCGGAAATCTGATCGGCGATTTTGTCGGGGTGACCGGCGGAAACGGATTCGGAAGTAAATAGATAATTAGCCATATTTTCTCTTTTGTTTGCTATTACGTAATCTGGTAGTTACGCCATTTTGGACGCGTAACCATCTGGACGGCTATAATACCGATTTTGCCTAAGAATACCAAATGATTTTTACTGGCTAACCGCACTTTTAACTATTTCATCAATGTCCAATTTTCAATATTGAGGTTTTGTATCATCTGGAATGCGTTATCGTTGGTTACTAAAATACAGTTTTGAGATAGTGCGTGAGCTGCAATCATTAAATCTAAATTACCCATCACGTTACCTGATTTTTCCAATTCTGCCCGCAGTTTTCCATAGCGCTGTGCAACAACATAGTTCCAATCGTAAATTTCCATCGACGCTAAAAAAAGCGCTACCATTTCGCTCAGTTTGGCATTTTTGCGTTTTTCTGCTCCATAAATTAATTCTGCTGCGGTAATGGAAGAGATACACAGATTTTCCAATGAAATCGCATTTAACTTGGCTAAAACAGTCTCATTTTTTCTAAAAAAATAACTGACGATATTGGTATCAAGCATATATTTCATGATTAATCTATCCAATTAAAAGGGTCTCTTGCTGTCACATCTTGGTTACGCTCAGCCGGAGAGAGAAAATCATCAAAATTATCTTTTTCCAATAGTGTTAATAACTTATGCCAAGATTTTTCGCGACTTGAATAGGGTGATAAAACGACATCGCCATTTTTTTCTCGGTGGATATAGACACGTTCAACATTAAATTCAAAATCAACTGGCAGACGAACGGCTTGATTGCGCCCGTTTCTAAATATACTCACGATTCTTTCCATGATAACCTCGTCTATTAATCTGTTTAAGCATCCGTTTTAAGTTGCAGATAATGTATTGTTTAGTTTTATAGCCGCAAAGCAGTCGACCTATGCTTTAGCATAGGCTTATATACAAGAATAGTCAATTTTTATTGGGATAAGCTTAAATCACCGGCTTTAATCCACCCTTTACGCCGAAAAATTTGCGCAATGCTGAGGGTTAACAGCGCAGGCAGGATAAAATGCAGTAAGATAATGGCTAACCAAACCGCACTTGAGTTACCCATGGCATCGAGTGTGCCGATCTGTCCGACTAAGCCGCTGGTGCCCATGCCGGCGCCGCTGGGAATATTCGACATTTGAAAAGTGAGGGTGGCGAGCGGACCTAAAATGGCACTGCTGATGATCGGTGGCAGCCAGATTTTTGGGTTACGCACAATATTCGGCATTTGCAGCATGCTGGTGCCTAATCCTTGACTGAGTAAGCCGCCCCAGCGGTTTTCACGAAAACTCATCACCGCAAAACCCACCATTTGGCAACAACAGCCGACAGTGGCAGCACCGGCGGCTAACCCGCTTAATGATAAGGAAATCGCAATGGCAGCGCTGGAAATCGGCAGGGTCAACACAATTCCCATCACCACGGCGATCACCATCCCCATTAACAGCGGTTGCAGCTCGACCGACCACATAATCAAACCGCCGATTTGATTCATTAAGGTTGAAATCGGCGCCCCTAACACTTGCGCCGTTGCTATGCCGACACACAGCGTTACAGCGGGGGTAACAATAATATCCACCACTGTGATTTTGCTGACCAACTTGCCGAATTCTGCCCCAATTGCAGCCGCAAAAAAGCAACCGACTGGACCGCCTAGCGCTGCACCGGCCAGACCGGTGATAGTGCTGCTGAGTAATACTAATGGGGGCGCTTGTAGTGCATATGCTACACCAACACCAATGGCAGCCCCCATTGCTTTTTGTGCTTGTCCGCCGACATCAACTAACCAGCTAACCTCTGCCCAAGTGCCGATATTTTTTAAAATTAAGCCGATGATTAGCGAAGAAAATAGCCCTAATGCCATAAAATTCAAGGCATCAATCGCATAACGTTTGAGGCTGAATTGAATATTCTGCTGTTGTAAAAAGGTTTTGATGGTCATCATACGATTCCTTGCTAGTTATTTTTTGTAGCATATACTTTTCGCTTTCATCGTCAAGCGGTTTTTATCTTGCAGTATAAATTTATAAAAAAAGAGTTATCGCCAGAAACCTGTACAACATTGCAAAGTGCGGTCGATGTAGCTATCTAAAATAGGAGGAATCGGCTAAGATAATTTGAATTGAATTGAATTGAATTGAATTGAATTGAATTGAATTGAGGGGGGGTTATGCCAAATAATATGCAAAAAACCGTGATTTTTGATTTAGGTAATGTGTTGATCAATTGGGCGCCGGACAAGATTTTGCAACATTTCACGGCAGATCCGGTGGAAAGAGAGCAGTATCGACAAGTGTTTTTCAGTCAAACTTGGCTAGCATTGGATGCTGGTTTAATCGAATATGATAATGCGTTAAAGTTGTTTTCGCTGCTGTTGGAAAAACCGTTGAGCGAAATGGAACGCTTTATGCAAACCGTGCGTGAGTCACTCGATCCGCTGCCGTTAGCATTGGCGTTATTGCTCGATTTGGCTCGGCAGAAAGTGGATTTAATCTGTATCAGCAATATGCCGCTGCACGCCGATGCTTACCTGAGAAAACGTTATGATTACTGGCATTTGTTTCGCGGCATCGTAATTTCAGCAGAGGTGCAATTGTTGAAACCGCACTTGGATATTTTTCACTATGCGATCGAACAGTATCAGCTCGACCCTAATCGCTCGTTGTTTATCGACGATTCGAAAGCCAATATTGATGCAGCACAAAAGTGCGGTATTCAAGGGGTGTGGTATCAGAATGATCAGGCGGGGATTGAACAAGTGTATCGTTTTTTAAATGAGTAAGAGTATATGGAGATAAATAATGAAACAAAAAATCGTTTTGGCAACCGGTAATCAAGGCAAAGTGAAAGAGATGGCGGATGTGTTGGCACAGTTTGGTTTTGAGGTGGTGGCGCAGAGTGAATTCGGCATTGAAAGTCCGGAGGAGACCGGGTTGACCTTTGTGGAGAATGCGATTTTGAAAGCACGCCATGCGGCAAAAATCAGCGGCTTGCCGGCGATTGCCGATGATTCCGGTTTGAGCGTGACCGCACTTGGCGGTGCGCCGGGACTGTATTCCGCCCGTTATGCCGGAGAAGAAGGCAATGATGCCAAAAACCGAGCAAAGTTGTTGCAACAAATGGAAAATCAACGCGATCGCTCTGCAAAATTTGTCAGCGTGATCGTGCTGTTACAACACGAAAACGATCCGATCCCGGTGATTGCCGAGGGTGCGTGTCACGGTGAAATCTTGTCAGAAGAGCGTGGGCAGAACGGTTTTGGTTATGATTCACTGTTTTTCTATCCTCCAAAACAAGCAAGTTTTGCCGAATTAGAACAGGATGAGAAGAAAAAAGTATCACATCGAGCTCATGCGTTACAGCAATTACAATTGAAATTGGCGAATTAATCGGCTAATTAGAACGATATCAATGCCATGGGTGACATATTGCTTTATTAAAGTGTGATCGTGATCAACTAATTGAATATTCACAATAGGTGGACTGACGATTTGCTTATAAAATCCGCCCACCAAAACTAATTAATTTTTCCAATTAAATAAAAGGGGTGAAGATGAGTATTGCAATTATTATTGCAACACATGGTGTCGCCGCAGAACAACTGTTGAAAACAACGGAAATGCTAATCGGCGATCAAGAAAATGTTGCATACATCGATTTTGTTCCCGGTGAGAATGCGGAAACCATTATTCAAAAATATCAGGCGAAATTGTCAACTGAGCTGGCGCATTGCGCCGAAGTTTTGTTTTTAGTTGATACTTGGGGCGGTAGTCCGTTTAATGCGGCTAGTCGTGTGGCGGAAGGCAAAGCCAATATGGAAGTCGTTGCCGGGGTGAATGTGCCGATGTTGGTCGAAACCTTTATGGGCCGTGATGATAATCCGTCGTTGCAGGAGTTAACGGCGATTGCATTGGAAACCGGACGTGGCGGCGTGAAAGCGTTGAAATATGCCGAGCCGGAAGCGCACGCGGCGAAAGCCGAGCCTGTGGTTCAGTCCCAAGCTACGGTTAATGTGAGCAAGAAAACCGGTAATATGGTGATTGGGCTGGCACGTGTTGACGATCGTTTAATTCATGGTCAGGTAGCAACCCGCTGGACCAAAGAGACCAAGGTCAGCCGTATTGTGGTGGTCAGTGACGCCGTAGTGAAAGACACTGTGCGGGCGACGTTGTTGAAACAGGTGGCGCCGCCGGGCGTGACTGCGCATGTGGTGGGTGTCGAAAAAATGATACGGGTGTATAACAATCCGGAATATGCCGGAGAGCGGGTGATGCTGCTGTTCACTAATCCGCAAGATCCGTTGACACTGATTGAAGCGGGCGTCGGCATTAAATCGTTGAATATCGGTGGCATGGCATATCGTGACGGCAAGCAGCAACTGACCAGTGCGGTTTCGGTGGATAAAAACGATGTGGAAAGCTTTAAGCAATTGAAAGCACTGAATATTGAGCTGGATGTGCGCAAGGTGTCATCAGACAGTCGAACCGATATGATGGATTTATTGAAAAAAGCGAATTTAGTTTAGCAAATTTAGTTTAACAGTAAGGAAACCGAGTTATGGAAATTTCTACACTTCAGATCATTTTGATCTTTATCATTGCCTGTATTTCAGGTATGGGTTCAATTCTGGACGAATTTCAAACCCACCGTCCGCTGATCGCCTGTACCTTAGTTGGTCTGGTGTTGGGCGATATTAAAACCGGGATTATTGTCGGCGGAACCTTAGAAATGTTGGCATTAGGCTGGATGAATATCGGTGCAGCCTTGGCGCCGGATACCGCACTTGCCTCCATCATTTCCACGATTTTGGCGATTGTCAGCGGGCAGGACATCAGCACTGCAATTGCATTGGCAATTCCGTTGGCAGCGGCAGGACAAGTGCTGACCTATGTGGTGCGCACCATCACGGTGGGCTTCCAACATGCGGCCGATAAATGTGTCGAGACCGGCAATTTGACTACGCTGTCTTGGATCCATGCTTCTGCACTATTATTGCAAGCGATGCGGATTGCCATTCCTGCGCTGATTGTGGCATTAACTGCCGGTACTGATGGCGTACGCGCGATGTTAGATTCGATTCCGGTGGTGGTGACTTCAGGCTTGAAAATCGCCGGCGGCATGATTGTGGTGGTTGGTTATGCGATGGTGATCAACATGATGCGAGCCGGGCATTTGATGCCATTCTTCTATGCTGGTTTTGTGGTGGCAGCATTCACCAATTTCAACTTGGTTGCTTTAGGGGTATTGGGCGGCGTGATGGCAGTATTGTACATTCAGCTGCACCCGAAATATAACCAAAGCCAGCAAGTGGTGCAGGTTGTCAGCAACAACGATTTGGATAACAGATTAGATTAAGCACAAGGAATTGAGAAAATGAGTAACGAGAAAAAAGTCACAAAACAAGATTTGAATGCGGTGGTGTTACGTTCTAACCTGTTTCAAGGATCTTGGAACTTCGAGCGTATGCAAGCGTTGGGATTTGCTTATTCTATGGTGCCGGTAATCCGTCGTTTATACCCGGATCAACATTCACAAGAACGCAAAGATGCGATCAAGCGCCACTTAGAGTTTTTTAATACTCAACCCTTTGTTGCAGCGCCGGTGTTGGGCGTGACCATTGCGATGGAAGAAGAGCGGGCAAATGGCAAAGAGATTGACGATGGCGCAATCAACGGGATCAAAGTCGGCTTGATGGGGCCTTTGGCTGGTGTTGGCGATCCGATCTATTGGGGTACAGCGCGCCCAGTTTTTGCCGCACTTGGGGCAAACTTGGCATTAAACGGCAGTATTTTAGGCCCAATCCTGTTCTTTTTATTGTTTAACTTGGTTCGTTTGGCAACTCGCTATTACGGCGTGCATTACGGCTACAAAAAAGGGCTGGATGTTGTTGGTGATATGAGCGGCGGCTTGCTGCAAAAGCTGACCGAAGGCGCTTCAATACTGGGCTTGTTTATTATGGGGGCGCTGGTCAATAAATGGACCAGTGTCAATATCCCATTGGAAATTGCCCGCATGACCAATCAGGTCGGTGAAACCACGGTTACCACCGTGCAAAGCGTGCTGGACAGTCTTATGCCGGGGCTGGTACCGCTGTTATTGACCTTTGGCTGTATGTGGCTGTTGCGTAACCGTGTCAATGCATTGTGGATCATTATGGGCTTCTTTGTGATTGGTATTCTGGGCGCATGGACCGGACTGTTGGCATAACGGATTAAAGCAATTGATACCCTCTTTGGCATTGAGAGGGTATTTTTATTGAGAGGCAAAATGGGATGATCAATTTAACCGACGGCATTTTACTCTGTGCCGTTATATTGTTTTTTGTGTACGGTTTTTATGATCAATTCGTCATGAATCGGTGGAAGGGCAAAACCCAACTCAAAGTGCGGTTGCAGAATCGTGGGAGACTGGATGCGGTTATTTTTATTGCCCTAATCGGCTTGTTGGTTTATCAAAGCGGGATTACACCGCTTACCCTGTATTTGTTGATAATCTTGGCGATCTTGTGCGGCTACACTGCATTTTTGCGCAATCCTGTACTCCTTTTAAAAGAAAACGGCTTTTTCTACGCCAATTTTTACCTGCCTTATGAGCGGATAGCCGCCATCAATTTGTCAGAAGACGGGGTTTTAGTGATAGACTTATACAATCACAAACGTCTGCTGATCTATGTAGTGGACGTAGATGATTTACCTAAAATTTTGCAATTTTTCATTGATAGTGGCCGGGTACAGCGCCCAGCTTCAGGGTGAAATATTAAGCATAAAATAATCAGAGGACAACATGCTATATTCATTACAAGGCACAGCACAACACTATGTTTGGGGCGGGCAAGACTACATTCCACAGTGGTTGGGTATCACCAAACAGCAACCGTATTATGCCGAATGGTGGCTTGGCGCCCACCCATCTTCGCCCTCGATGCTGAAAACCGAGATTGGCGAATTGGCGCTGAATGCGTATTTGAAATTGAACCCAACCAGTCTGGGGGAGCGCAGCATTGCGCAGTTTGGCGTGGAATTGCCTTATCTATTAAAGATTTTGGATGTGGAAAAACCGCTCTCTATCCAGCTGCATCCGACCAAAGTACAGGCTGAAATCGGCTTTGCGCGTGAAAATACGGCGGGGATCAGCCTAAGCGATCCAAAGCGCACTTATAAAGACAACAACCATAAACCGGAAATGATGATTGCCTTATCCGATTTTTGGTTGTTGCACGGCTTTAAAACCAGAACGAAAATTGAGCAGGAATTGCAACGGCACGCTGCATTTTTGCCCTTGTTAAAACGGTTGCAACAAACGGATCTGCACGGTTTTTATGCGGAAATTATGCAGGCGGATCAAACGCAGTTGGCTGCTTGGCTGTTGCCGGTGATTCAACAGCAGCAAGCAGCTTATCAGCAACAGCAATTAACGCTGGATAATCCGGATTATTGGCTGTTGTACAGCTTAGAAAGTATGCAAATTAGTTTGGATAAACTGGATCCGGGCTTACTGTGTTTCTATCTGTTTAATCTGGTCAACTTGAAAACCGGGGAAGGTATTTATCAGGATGCAGGCATTCCGCATGCGTATTTGCGCGGGCAGAATATTGAGTTGATGGCGTGCTCTGATAACGTGATTCGTGGTGGATTGACGCCGAAACATGTGGATATTGCTGAATTATTACAAGTAATCGATTGCACTGAGATTACGCCGCAGATCATTGCACCGACAATAACCACCAATTATACCTACCCGACACCGGCGCAAGATTTTGCCTTGCAGCATATCGCTTATCAACAGGATGAGCGGGTGTCCGAGCAGGCAAAAAGTGCGGTTATTTTGTTGGTGATGAGCGGCGAGTTGCAATTGCGCACAACCGGACAGACGCTGCCCTTGCGACAAGGGCAATCAGCCTTTATTGATGCCGACACGGCATTTGAGCTTATCGGACGGCAGAGTGGCTACTGTGTATTAGCAAAACTGCCTTGATTTCTGCGGTGTGATATGAAAAAGCATAACTGAAATAATTGATCGGTTATGCTTTTTTATCGGGTACAATAACCGCACTTGCAACCATTTTGATGCCATAATGCCACAATCAATCACCTTACCACCCTTGAGCCTTTACATCCACATTCCCTGGTGCGTACAGAAATGCCCCTATTGTGATTTCAATTCCCATGCCCAGAAAGGGGCGATTCCGGAAGCGGAGTATATTCGGCATCTGCTGCAAGACTTAGACAACGATTTGCCTTATGTGCAAAACCGCACTTTGCATTCGATTTTTATCGGTGGCGGTACGCCGAGCCTGTTTTCGGCAAAAGGCATTGCCCATCTGCTGCAACAGGTTGAACAGCGAATTGCGTTTGCCGACGGGATTGAAATTACCCTTGAAGCCAATCCTGGCACGGCGGAAGCGGAGCGTTTTATCGGTTATCGCCAAGCCGGCGTGACCCGCATTTCAATGGGGATCCAAAGTTTCGAGCAAGAAAAGCTGCAACGACTGGGGCGGATTCATAACGTGGAAGAGGCGGTGCAGGCGATTCAGTTTGCCAAAAACAGCGGCTTAAACAGTTTTAATATCGATTTGATGCACGGCTTGCCGAATCAAACGGTTGAGCAGGCGTTAAATGATTTGCGCCAGGGGATTGCGCTCAATCCACCGCACTTGTCGTGGTATCAGCTTACGATCGAACCGAATACGCTGTTCTATTACCGACCGCCAAAATTGCCGGATGATGACGCGCTTTGGGATATTTTCGAGCAAGGACACCGGCTGTTGACCGAAGCGGGTTATCAGCAATATGAAACCTCGGCTTACGCCAAACCGGGCTATCAATGCCGACATAATCTAAATTATTGGCGTTTCGGTGACTATCTGGCGATCGGCTGCGGCGCGCACGGCAAAGTCAGTTTCCCGAACGGCGAGATTGTGCGCTACGCCAAAACCAAACACCCGAAAGGCTATATGCAAGGCAACTATCTGCATACGCAAAGTGCGGTCAGCGTAGCAGAACGTCCGTTTGAATTTTTTATGAACCGTTTTCGTTTGCTAGAACCGGTTGCCAAACAGGATTTCGTGCAACTGACCGGCTTAGATCTTGCCGGTGTCACTGAGAATATAGAATGGGCAAAACAACAGCATTATCTTGTGGAAACCGACCGCACTTGGCAAATCACCGAACACGGCAAACTGTTTTTGAATGAATTGTTAGCACGGTTTTTGGATTAAATATGCGTACAGAATGGAATGATAATTTCCCAGATACCTTGATTGATCGACGTTTAGGTGATGCAACATCACATCCGGAATATATTGCCGCAAAATCCGGTGATGTGACCGCAGCATACCGTTTGGCGAAGGATTTAGTGACTGATGAAGCGGTACAAAAATTAAAATTAATTATTGGTCAGCAGGATTTTGTTATAGTGCCGGTGCATGCCGAGGAAGCGATTGGAATTAATATGATTCCTTTAGCCGTGGCAAAAGTGCTAGCGGAAAAATTAGGTAAAGCAGTTGATTTATCTATTGTGCAAGCGACTAAAGTCTCGCGAACTGGCAGTGATGGTTGGCATAGATTGGCAAATTCACCTAAATTCGATGGAGTTTTTCCAGCTCATCAAAATGCACTCATTTTAGACGACACTCAAACTCAAGGCGGAACATTAGCCAGTTTAAAAGGTTATATTGAAAGGCAAGGTGGTAAGGTTATTGCGGTTTATGCTTTAACTGGCAAGCAATATTCAGTACAATTAAAACTATCAACAACAACACTGACACAACTGAGAGGAAAATATGGCGATCTTGAAGCGTGGTGGACAAGAGAATTTGGCTATGGTTTTGATAAACTCACCGAGTGGGAAGCAAAATTCCTCATCAATTCAGGTAAAACAATTGACCAAGTCAGAGATTTTATCATTAAGGCAAAACAAAATTGATGCTTATCGAAAATTGGAACAACTAAGCTATTCAAACTAATAAGAAAACGTCTTGGTAACTTCTTGCCAAGACGTTTTTGTTTCCATCGTATCTGAAAGCCATTGAACAATAACAATAACGTAGTAAGATAAATTAATTCTCTCATCATAAGGATAAGTCATGGATCAGCTCGAAATGAAAAAACAGGCGGCGCAAGCAGCGTTAAAATATGTGCAACCCGATAGCATTGTCGGGGTTGGCAGCGGTTCGACGGTGAACTGTTTTATCGATGCCTTAGGCACAATGGCAGATGAAATTAAAGGAGCGGTGGCGGCGTCGAAAGAGTCTGAACGTCGTTTAAGCGCCTTGGGCATTGAAGTATTTAACGCCAATGAGGTTTCCGCTTTGGATATTTATGTGGACGGTGCTGATGAAATCAACCCGCAAAAAATGATGATTAAAGGCGGGGGAGCGGCCTTGACACGTGAAAAAATTGTGTCTTCATTAGCAAAAAAATTCATCTGTATTGTGGATTCCAGTAAGCAAGTTGATGTGTTAGGCTCAACATTCCCATTGCCGGTGGAAGTGATTCCGATGGCTCGCTCTTATGTGGCGCGGAAATTGGTCGGCTTAGGCGGTGCACCGGAATATCGCGAAGGTGTGGTTACCGATAACGGCAATGTGATTTTAGACGTGTATAACTTCAAAATTATGCAGCCGATGGAAATGGAAAAGACCCTGAATAATATCGCCGGCGTAGTCACCAACGGAATTTTTGCTTTGCGCAGTGCCGATATTGTGATTGTCGGTAGTGCTCAAGGGGCTCAGGTTTTAGTGTAACAGGATTTTAGCTTAACTTAGGAACTAGAGGAAACAACATGACAGTAAGAGTCTCACTAGATAAGGCAAAAATCAAATTTTTGCTGCTGGAAGGCGTACATCAAAGTGCATTGGATAGTCTGCATCATGCGGGTTACACCAATATTGAGTACCATAAAAAAGCATTGGATGCAGAAGACCTGATTGAAGCGATCAAAGACGCCCATTTTATCGGCATTCGCTCGCGAACCGACTTAACGGCGGAAGTGTTGCAGCATGCGCAGAAGCTGATTGCTATCGGCTGTTTTTGCATCGGTACCAATCAGGTGGACTTGGAGGTGGCGAAACAGCGCGGGATTCCGGTGTTTAATGCACCGTTTTCCAACACCCGCTCGGTGGCTGAATTGGTGTTAGGCGAGATTTTACTGTTAATGCGCAAAGTGCCGCAGGCAAATGCAGAAGTGCATCGCGGTTTATGGAATAAATCTGCAAACGGTTCACATGAAGTGCGTGGTAAAAAGCTGGGAATTATCGGCTACGGGCATATCGGATCGCAATTGAGCATTCTGGCGGAAGCGGTCGGGATGCGAGTCTATTTTTATGATATTGAAAATAAATTGCCACTCGGTAATGCACAACAGATCCGTACCTTAGAAGAATTGTTGTCCACTTGTGATGTGGTTTCGCTGCATGTGCCGGAAAATGATTCGACCAAGAATCTGATGAGCAGAGAACGCATTGAACAATTGAAGCAAGATTCGATCTTGATCAACGCCGCTCGTGGCACAGTGGTGGATATTGCGGCACTGGCAGAAGCGCTCGACAGTGGACGGGTGTTAGGTGCGGCGATTGATGTGTTCCCGACTGAGCCGGCTTCAATTAACGACCCATTTGAGTCACCGCTGTGTCGTTTCGACAATGTGATTTTGACCCCGCATATTGGCGGATCAACCTCCGAAGCACAAGAAAATATTGGCTCGGAAGTGGCGAATAAGCTGGTGAAATATTCCGATAACGGTTCTACCTTATCAGCGGTTAATTTCCCGGAAGTATCGCTGCCGGAGCATTCCGGCACCAAGCGCTTAATGCATATTCACCACAACCGTCCGGGAGTGTTGAACAAAATCAACCAAATCTTTACCGATGAAGGCGTAAATATTGCGGCACAATTCTTACAAACCAATCCACAAATTGGTTATGTGGTGATTGATGTTGAAACCACTAATACTGACAGTGTGCTACAACGCTTGCGCAGCATTGAAGGTACGATTAAAGCACGCGTGTTGTTCTAGCCCAGTATTTGAAAATCGGTTTAATCTCACAAAGTGCGGTTTTCTCAGATGAAAGCCGCTTTTTATTTCGGAAAAGAAAATGTCACCACAAATAAACACCAATTATGCCGCGCCATTGTTGATTATCGGCTGTGTTATCTTCGGATTAGGCAGTCTGATTGTTAAATTTGTACCGGTGGGCGCTTATGCCATTGCTTTTTGGCGCTTATTGGTTGCTGCGCTGATCTTTTGGGGCTTAATGCGTTTGTTTAAGCAAAAACTGCCGCAAAGTCGCAAAGCAGTTTGCATGGCGCTGTTGTCCGGCGTGTTTTTAGGTTTAGACTTGGCATTATGGCATGAAAGTATTCATGCGGTCGGGCCGGGCATTTCCACCTTACTCAACAGCTTGCAGATCTTCTTTCTTGCCGCAATCGGATTTATCTGGTTTGCGGAGCGACTAAGCAAATTGCAACTGTGCAGTCTGCTGTTGGCAATTTGCGGTGTCGCGCTGATCGCCAGTCCGGAGTTTGGGTACAACAGCAATGCCAGCTGGGGTTTTGTCAGTGGCATCATATCCGGTGGCATGTTGGCGTTGTCGATGGTATTTGTGCGCAAAACCCAACAAGTCGAACAAACCGCACTTTTCCCATTGATGCTATTGATCAGTGTAGGCGGTATGCTGGCATTATTTTTGCCTTCGTTACTGCTTAACAGCCACAATTTATACCCCACTACTTGGCGTGATATCGGCTTGGTTCTGCTTTACGGTGCGCTTATGCAATGTTTCGCCTGGGGGCTTATTGCCTACGCAATTCCGCTGTTATCGCTCTCCGTTACCGGCTTACTGCTGCTCAGCGAACCGATCGCCGCCCTGCTGATTGACTATTTCTGGCTGTTAAAACCGATTAACCGCCTGCAATGGCTCGGTGCAGGTTTAACGCTGTTAGCGATCTATCTAGGTTCTTTGCGAACGAAAAAACGTAGTAATAATTTAAATGTAAAACAACAACCAAATCAGACGGAAGCGAGCAAAAAATGAGTGATTATTTTCCCTGATATTTGAGAAGCGAAATGGAAGCCACATTGTCCGATACACCAATGGTGTGCTGATTAGGTACACAAAAGGTGAGGAAAGCCACTTTGGTAAAAAAGTTTGGTCAACAGAGTGAGTGCATCACCTTTGATTATAGTGCACTTTAAACATGGCGAAAGCTGAACAGGGCGGATTTTATTGATCGGTTTGGCGAATTTATTACTGCTGCTAAGCGTACAAGATTTGCTTGCCGGACGCATAGAAGTGATTTACCTGCAATCTTGTCGGAACAGAAAAAGGGTAGTTAGGATTTTTTGCTTGAACACTTGATTAACGCCGAATCATACAATTGATATGCTGTATGTGGAAAGTTCTATTGTAAATACCTCGAACCTAGCACAACTTCAAA